>JAZQXS010000340.1:0-6134 GCA_045633025.1 Eubacteriales bacterium
ATGCTGGATATGATCATCGAGAATATCCGCATTGACGCCGGTTACGTTTACGTCGACGCCTTCGACAATTTCCACCACGGCTTCCGCGAGATCATAGCGAGCCGCTCCAACACCACCTCATCCACCTACCAGAGCAAGCAAAACGTCACCAAGAAACGGGTCAAGCAGTTCAACGCCAAGCTGACGGATTTGATCGAGAAGAACAACTAATACACCATTATTAAATCATTAGGAGGTATCCATGAAAGCCAGCCGTCCTCTCTGTTTGCTTCTCTCCCTGCTCATGCTCGCGAGCGTCTTCACCGCCTGCGCCGCAACCGATGACACCCCCGGAAATGACACCTCCTCCTCAACCGCCGCCGTCACCGAGGCCGATACCGGCCTCAAGGACAACCTGCCCGACGACTTGAACTACGGCGGCGATACCATCACCTTCATCAGCCAATATGTCGAGGGGCTTACCTCGGGGCAGATCACAGTCCCCGATCTGAAGAGCGAGCCCATCAACGATGCGATCTACGAGCGGAACAAGTACGTCGAGAACCGCCTGAACGTTGAGATCGTCAACATCGAGGAACGCGTGGGCAACTACGACGTCATCAACAAGGTTGTCACCGCCGTACAAAGCAACACCGGTGACTACGACGTTTGCGCCTCCCCCTGCTACGCCATCCTGGATCAGGCCCGTTCCGGCACCTTCGCCGAACTGACCGATACCAAATATCTTGACCTGAATCAGCCCTGGTGGTCCCAGGGTCTGAACGAGGCCATCTCCTACAAGGGCACCCAGTACACCGCCGCAGGCCACATTTTCCTGTCCACCTACCGTTTCGCCTTCTCCACCGTATTCAACAAGGATATGTTTACCAAGGCCAACCAGAAGTTCCTGTACGAGTACGTGGACAACGGCACCTGGACCTTGGACAAGCAGATCTCCCTTCTCCCCCTCTTCCACCAAGACAACGGCAACCAACAGCAGGACGAGCAGGGCGACATTTTCGGCTTGATCACAGGTCTCGGATTCCATCACGACATCTATTTCTCCTCTTGTGAGGTAGACATCATGACCAAGGACGAGGACGGCGAATACCAGTTCGTCTTTGATTCGGGCAAGCTCCACGAGGTTGCTGAAAAGGTTCTCCAGCTCTACTACGGCACCTCCGATGCGACTTACATCTGCCAGGATGAAAACGATCTGCGCGTCATCTTCTCCAACGGCTACGGCGCCATGATGACCATCCGCCTGGCTGACCTGGAAAGTACCGAGATGCGAAACATGAGCCAGTCCTACGGTGTTGTCCCCGTCCCCCGCTATACCGAGGATCAGGACGGCTACTACACCATGCTTCACGATGCATTCACCTCGGTCTGCATCCCCACCACCGTCCAGGGTGATCATCTTGACATGGTCAGCGCCGTGCTGGAATCCATGGCCTCCGCAGGCTACCGCATTGTCAGACCCGCCTACTACGAGACCACCCTCCGTTCCAAGCTGGCCAGCGACCCCCAGTCCGCCCAGATGATGGATATGATCATTGAGGGTATCCGCATTGACGCAGGTATTCTCCATCTGGCCTCCATAGACCGTTTCCATCACGTCTTCCGCAATCTTATGGATGCCAATGACAATACGGTCGTGTCCAGCTACAAAAGCCGCGCAAAGGCTGACCAGAAAAGGGTAAGACAACTCAATGATAAGCTGACCGCATTGGCCGAGAAAAAACAGTAAGAAAAATCATTATTAAATCATTAGGAGGTATCCATGAAAGCCACCCGCCCTCTCTGTCTGCTTCTCTCCCTGCTCATGCTCGCAAGCGTCTTCACCGCCTGCGCTACAACCGATGACACCCCCGGAAATGACACCTCCTCCTCAACCGCCGCCGTTACCGAAGCCGATACCGGCCTCAAGGACAACCTGCCCGCCGACCTGAACTACGGCGGCGATACCATCACCTTCATCACCCAGTACGTCGAGGGCGTGACCTCCGGCGAGATCTCGGTGCCCGAACTGACAAGCGACCCCATCAACGACTCGGTGTTCGAGCGCAACAAATTCGTGGAAAAGCGCTTGAACGTCAAGATCAACAATATTGAAGAGAATACCGACGATTACGGCGTCGTCTCCAAGGTCGTCACCGCCGTACAGAGCGGCAGTAAGGAGTACGACGTGCTGACCTCCCCCGCCTACGTCGTGCTGGAGCAGGCTCAGGCCGGCACCTTCGCGAATCTGTCCGGCATCTCCTCCTACATGGAGCTGGATCAGCCTTGGTGGACACAGGGCTTCAACGAGGCCGTCTCCTTCCAGGGTACCCAGTACGCCGCCGCCGGCTCTATCCTGCTCTCCATCTACCGCTTCGCCTACGCCACCGTGTTCAACCAGAAACTCTTCACCGACGCTGACCAGCCCTTCCTGTACGAGTACGTGGACAACGGCACTTGGACACTGGACAAGCAAGCCTCCCTGGTGCCCCTGTTCCATCGGGATAACGGCAACAGCGTTCAGGACGCCTCCGGCGATTATTACGGCTTGGTTACCGATCTGCACATTTACGTAGACCCCTACTGGGCGTCCTGCAAGGTCGACATCGTCAGCAAGGACGAGGACGGCTACTTCGAGCTGGTATTCGATATCGACCGACTCCACGAAACCGCCGATAAAGTCCTGAAGCTCTACTACGAAACCGACAGCGGTACCTATATCGGCAACATCCGCCCCATTTTCTCCCAGGGATACGCCGCCATGGCGACGGTTCGTATCCTGGAAATGGAGCACGCCGACATGAGAAACATGGTCGACGCCTACGGCGTGGTTCCCATGCCCCGTCTGACCGAGGAGGAGGAAGGCTACATTTCCACCCTCCATGACGGATTTACGGTTCTGGCCGTTCCCACCACCGTTGTCCGCGACGACCGTCTGGAGGAGATCACCGCCGTGCTTGAGGCCATGGGCTCCGCCAGCTACCGCATCGTCAAGCCCGCCTACTACGAGACCACCCTCCGTACCAAGCTGGTCAGCGATCCTCAGTCCTCCGCCATGATGGACATGATCATCGAAAACCTCCGCACCGACGCCGGCTACATCAACGTGTATTCCTTCAACAGCTTCCACCACGGCTTCCGTAATATCGTGAGCTCCAAGAAAAACACCGTCTCCTCCGAATACAAGGGACGCCAGAAGAACACCGAAAAGGTGATCAGCAAGCTCAATAAGAATTTGACCAAGCTGGCCGACGAAACCAATCCCTGAGCAACAATCCAAGGGGCTGTCTCACACCGAGACAGCCTCTTTTTTGAAAGATACACTTTACTTTCGTAAATATATATTGACAAATCCGCCTTTGTATGCTATAATAAAAACAGAAAGGCGGTGATCGAATGTATATGGATTACAGTAAACTTTGGAAGCTGCTCATCGACAAGGGCATGACCAAGACCGATCTTTTGAACCTGACGGGCATCAGCTCGCGGGTGCTGGCCAAGCTCTCCAAGAACGAGACCGTGACTACCGACACACTCGCCCGCATCTGTGCGGCCTTGAACTGCAACGTCAGCGATATCATGGACTGCGTAAGCGAGGAGTGCCTCTCGTTCTACGCGGCCTTCAAAAGGCTGGCTGTCTGCACGGAGGAAACTGATCAGTACAAGACCCTGCGCTTCTCTGTCGGAGGGAAAAAATACGTTGTGTACCAATCCGGAAAGCGCGCCAACCACAACACCGAAATTCAGTGCGGTCAGAGCGGGCACGTCATGTGGAAGCAAAATTACCCCATCGGCTACATCACGGGCAACTGCGAGGTCGACCTCCTGATCGCTCTGCCGCAAAGCACCGACGAGACCGTCATCGTGCTCATCATGGGAAAGCCGGGCGTCATGAAAGGTCTGGATGAAAACGGGTATGTATCCAGCCGCGGTACTCCCAAAAAGCCCTCCGACGTGTTCGTCATGAGCGAGGCGGCCTTCAAGCTGTTCACCCCGCCGCAGGAGGCTTGACAATTTGAGCGTGAAATATGCGGGGGATCCGCGCGCACCGCAAAACACCCTCTCCAAACACGGAGAGGGTGTTTCTGCAATGTATAAACAAATCAATGGAAGATCAGCCAGCCCACGGTAAAAGACACGAGGCAGGTCAGCGTACCCAAAAGGAACTCCTTGAAGGTGTGGCGCTTCATGACCAGCGACGCCCACAGGATGGCGCCCCAGCAGGCCGCGCCCACGATAATGCCCCAGATACCCAGGAAATAACCCGAATACACCAGCGGCCCCGACACCGAGCAGGCGTGCCCGCTGACGCGCACCTTGAATACCTTATTGGAAATCAAAATGATGACCACCGAGAACAGATATCCCGCGTAGATATGCATGAGCCCCGTCCCCACGGAGGCGACCAGACCGTACACGAACACGGCCACGTAGCCAACGGTGGAGAAATACATGGCCAGGGAGCGCTGTCCTTCCCTGCCCTTCTTTCGAATGGAGGGAATGGCAAAGGCCACGGGATAGGCCAGCATGGGCAGAATGGTCAAGCCCAGCAGAGAGGCCGTCATCTCCCACGGGGTGACCATCACGTCCTCCCGCAGGGTATAGAGCAGAACCAGCAGAATGCCCACCATGACGGGCGGAACAGATACGATGCGAACCGCGTGGGCGAGCTTCAAATAAAACGGTTTAGCAGACACGAAAGCATCCTCTTTTCATCAAAATAGAACAGAAACAGTATAGCATCCGATTGTTGCGTGAATGTGAATTACCGCACCTCCACGCCGCAATTGTCGAACACGCAAACGGGTACATCGGGACAAATCTCCCCCGCCAGCTCGGCCAAACGCCCCAGCGCCGGCGCCTCGGTGTGGTAGTGCCCCGCCATAATGAGATTGACCTCCCCATAGGGCGCGTCGCACAGGTGGTGGTACTTCAATTCTCCCGTGACGTAGGTATCCGCCCCGGCGGCCGCCGCGGCGAAAATGTCGTCCTCACCGCCGCCGCCCAGCACGGCGACACGGTGAACCGGCTTGCCGCATCCCGCAAAGATCACGGCCGGCAATCCCAGCGCGGTCTTGACGGTCTCGACAAATTCGTCGGCGCTCACGGTCTCGGTCAGATTTCCCACGCGGCCGATGGGCTTGCCCGCAGGGTTTCCGTCCTCGCCGAAGGGCTCCACGCAGGTCAGTCCCAAGCGGGCGGCCAGAATGTCGTTGACCCCGCCGTCGGCGGCGTCCAGGCGGGTGTGGAAGGCCATAGCGGTGATGCCGTGGGTGATCATGCGGATGACCTTACGAGAGCCGGTGTCGCTCCCGTCCACCCGCTTGAGGCCGCGGAACAGCATGGGATGGTGGGTCAGGATCACGTTGCAGCCTCGCGCGATCGCCTCCTCTACCGCATCCTCGGTGGGATCCAGCGAGATCAGAACCCCTCGGACGGGGGCGTTCGGGTCGGGACAGCAGGAAATGCCGTCATTGTCCCACTCGCAGGACAGAGAACAGGGCAGGTACGCCTCCATAGCGTCATAAAATTCACGAATCGTCATATCCATTTCAATTCCTCACGGTAGATATTCACACCTCTCTCCGCAAAGCGGTCAGAGACGCGATCAGCAGATCCGCCTCGGGGGTCATCTGCCCCGCGCGGCGGCGGGCATCCCGCGCGGTAGTCTCGGTCTTGACGGTCTTGTCGATGAGGGCGGTATACAGCCTTCTCTGCTCGGCGTCCGACAGGCGGAAGGCGGCCTGTCCCACCGCAAGCTCAGCCGGGGTGAGGGACACGGCTCCGCCGTCGCGCTCCGCCGCGGGCTCGGCGCAAATGGTCTGGTAGATGCGATCCCCCTCGCGGGACAGCGTCTCTCCCACGATGGCGTACCCCGCCGACAGCAGGTAAGCGCGGAGCTTTTCGGCGTGGGTCATAGGCTGGAGGATCAAGCGCTTCCCTATCCGATTCACCCACGGAGACGCCTCCAGAATGGCGGCGATCAGCTCTCCGCCCATACCAAAAATAATGATATCCGACGGATCATATACATCCAGCCCGTGCAACCCGTCAGTCTGAATCGTGCGGATGCGGTCGGCAAGCCCCGCCGCGCCTATGTGAAGGTCAGCCCGCTCCACGGGGCCCTTGTTGATGTCCGCCGCGATAGCGCAGAG
>JAZQXS010000341.1:0-14732 GCA_045633025.1 Eubacteriales bacterium
CAGCCTCCGGTGACGTATTAATTTGCGACGATTTGAACGCTAAAAGCAGTCAAATCGGCAATTTTGGTCGGAGTGACAGGATTCGAACCTGCGGCATCGACGTCCCAAACGTCGCGCGCTACCAACTGCGCCACACCCCGAAGTGTGATTTTTATTCGATTTTTGGTCAATTTCTGTAAGTGGTCAAATCTGTGGTCAAGCCTCTTTTCAAGGGGCTTTTTTGTTTCTTGGAATGTGCGGAAAAGTCAATCAATACAAGGCTTTTTGACGTTTTCGCTCTCGGTTGAACTTGGAGCCGGTCACACGCTCCCAAACGTCGCGCGCTACCAACTGCGCCACACCCCGAAGTGTGAAAAATATTCGATTTTTAAGACAATTTCCGTAAGTGGTCAAATCTGTGGTCAAAACATTTTGTCGGTGTTTTTTTGAAAAGAGTAACATCCGAAAAAGTGAGTGTTTTCAAGGGTTTTCAGCGTTTTAGAAAACTCACGGTAGGAAAGTGCCTGCATGCTCCCAAAAACAACCGAGCCGGCAAGAGGATATGCAACCAACTGCGCCGCGCGCCGAAGCCATCGACACCTAATTATAGCAGATGCAGACGAATTTGTCAAGGGGGTAGAATAAATAAAGGCAAAAAATCCGCCTGTGAGTCATCGCAGGCGGTCAGTTCAACTGCTTGAGCTTTTCCAGGCAGGCTTCGCACAGGCGCTTTTCGTTGAACAGGATGATGCTTTGCTCGGAGCCGCAAAAGATACAGGCGGGGGCGTGCTTACGCAGGACAATGCGGTCATCCTCCAACAGGATCTCGACCTTATCCCGGATATCGATGTCCAGAGCCTCGCGCATTTTCTTAGGAAGCACGATACGACCGAGCTCGTCGACGGTTTTGAGAATCCCCGTTGATTTCATGGGTTACTTCCCTCCTTTTCGTGGTTTTTCCCTATTATAGCAAAGGATTCGCCGTTTGTCAAGACGGAAGACGACTTTTTTCACGGGATTTTTTACCATACCACGGGCGGGCGTAACCAACACCGCCGTTTTCTTTCGCAGATCGGCGCGCCGAGCCTCGGCTTCCGCCATTTCCTCGGCCTTGGCCTTATAGCTCTTGACGGCTCGGTATTCCTGCTCGCTTTGAACCGCTCCCATCATTGTGTCCGCCAGCAGAACGTGGTCTTGAACGCTCTTATCCTGCGTGGGCGCGCTTTGACCGGACTTTTCCGCTTCGGCTTTTTCACGGTCGTACATTCGTTGGACAGCTTCCTGGAAGGGGTCGGTGGGGGAGTCTTCGATGGAGTAGCGTCGGCCAGATGCGTCTGAAGAATTTTCTTCGGAAATTGAAAATTTCCTGTTGACAGAATCGGAGTTTTGTGGTACAATATTTTTAGCATCCAATATGGTTTGAACCAACTTGGGCAATTGGAGCCCTCTGTTCGTAAACCAGTTGGGTGCTTTTTCTCTGCTTGCATCACGTAAATCGCCCGATTCAATACGTGTTTTTACATAATTCTCAATATTGTGCTTCCCATACAGGCTTGCCACTCGGTTAACGCGAGCACGCTTTTGCTTTTTGTTCAGGTGAATAGCCACAATTACGGGGTCTCCCGCTTTGTCTATCATATCCGTGACCAATACCATGCTGTTTTCCTTTGAACCACTGAATACGAATACGGGATCTATGAACTCAATCGGAAGTTTTGCCACATCCTCTACGGCGATCTCATGTCCATAATCCGTTGTAAATTTGTAAATTACGTCTTCCAGCATGATAAGGGGGAGCTTTGGTGCCTTGTTTTTTACCAAAACAGGAGGAGTCATACCCAAATCAAAATATCCGTTTTCCGGCATGATTCCTTGCATCCAGTCCTCAAATTGATCTTGCAAACTTTCCGAATACAAATCCGAAGGATAATTGGATCCGTCGGCGTATGTGCTTCCCTCCTGTTTTTCTCTGGCTTTGGCATTAAGATTGTCGTCAGAGAATTTTCTGATGCTTGCATCTTCTGCTTTTCCCTCCCCCGCCGTCCTGACTCTCTCCCCCGCCTCCCTCACGCTCTCGGTGAACAGTCTCTCCGCTTCGGCTTTTTCACGGTCGTACATTCGTTGGACGGCTTCTCGGAAGGGGTCGGTGGGGGGGTCTTCGATGGAGTAGCGTCGGCCGGAGGTGTCGGAAGAATTTTCTTCGGAAATAGAATATTTTCTCTGGCCTTCAAAAAAAACATCTTCAAATTTTTCACCGAATATATTGACTTTTCGCTCTTTATATGCTATACTACCTATGTAACCGCTCTTGTTCAGCTCGATAGGCGTTTGGAAGCCTATTGACCGAAGTAACGAGGCGGTTCTTTTTTTGTCTGCATATACCACAGAACTCTCCTTGACAAACTCTACCGGGTTTGTCGTCTTTGTATACGCACTCGTCACTTTTTGCATATCCGCAATTACGAAATTATTTTCAACGGGACGAAGATCCAAAATGGACATAACAGGCTGACCGTTTTTAGCTTTTACTGCACCAAAAATAACCACGCGGCTATTCATTTTGCCGGAACGACCCACATTTCGGCTTTTTAAAATCAAAACTGGATCATCTAAAATTTGTGGAATCCGCTTGATTTCATCCAATGTCAATTCAGGATGATCTCTCAAAATGGTCTTGATTTTATCTCCGTTTATGAAAATTTCACTTTCAATCGCCCCTAATCCTTGTAGCACATCACCTGTCATGCCTAAAATGAACGACTCATTGTCTGGCCGCTCATCGGCGTTCCATTGCTCAATATTACTGGCATAATTGGGCTCCACAGACAACTTTTCCCCGCCAACCTGCATGTTTTCTTCATTCATGCTCGTTACAAGCTCCGCCGTCCTCGCTCTCTCGCCCGCCTCGGTCACTCCCTCGGTGAACATCCGCTCCAGCTCCTCCAAGCTGTCCAGCGTCTCCTTGAGCACCTGCGCCGTCTTGGAGGCTTGGTTCAGCTCGCCGTAGGCTTTCTTGATCTTGGCGATGACTTTTGTACTGCTTTTTCATCGAACCGCTCCCTCCTTGATTAAACCGCTCCCCGCGCGGTTATACTCTCCCCGATGAAATGCGCGGCCGACCCGCGTACAGGAGGTGGGGACATGCTCAGGGGCGCCAAAAAGAATATGATCGTCATACGAACGCGGGACAGCCGTATGTTCGAGGAGGCCTACTTCGTCATGCGGCGGGATACGGGAGTCTCGGTGAACGAGGCGGATATGCTCTTTGAAGCCAACCGTATTCTGGAGAACGCTTCGCCCCGCGCGGATTCCCGTCCGTCCGAGGCCAAGTCCGCCCATCATACGGGATTTTGGCGGGGTGCTCTCTGGTTCGGGGCGGGACTCCTCAGCGGCGGCGGTGGGATCGGATTGCTTTGGCTGCTGCTGTGATACGCCGCTCTGTCGAAGGACGGAGGGATCTGTCGATTCTGCGTCATTATGCCTGTCCGCGCCAACCCGCCGGAGACAAAAACCATCTGTTTTTACAAACATTTGTAAAACCGCTGAAAGAGTGTTGACATATGCGACCAAATAGTGTATAATATAGGGGATGTTTGTGTTCGGACGTTCCCTGCCGCCTCTGCGGCTCGGAACACTACGTATGGAAAACGGTCGGTTTTTCTGCATCGGATGGGCCGTATAGATCCGATGTCGCGCCGTGGGAGACTCCACACCTCCCCGCGCCACAGCCGCCGCAGCCGCTCCCGCCCCCCTGCTGTACTCGGATAGGGGCTTTTTCGACAAATTTCTGCCACAGATTTCTGCGGCGGGTCTTTGCGGCTTTTCGCGTACTAACTTCACAGTACATAACCCGTGCTCCTTCCCAAAAAGAGCACGGTGGATTCGTTATACCGTGTTCCCCCGATGGCGACACGGCGCTTCCCTGCGCCCGTAGGGTCTCTCGGCGGGTGTGGGCACAGCTTCACGGGAGACCGGAAAGGAAACTGCGTTACAATACCAATGAGTGAAACCGCAAAGAGCAAAAAGAAGGACTCCGCCGCCACTGGCAAGAACAGCGGCCGTCCCCCCAAGAATCCCCAGTCCTCTCCCCGCAAGAGGAATACCGAAAACCATGAATTCCGTATAGGCTCCCGGGATATTCTGGAATCCCCCGAGATCCTCTCCCCCTTCGGCTTTGACGAGGAGCCCGCGCCCCGCCATAAATCCACCCGAGGAAAGAAATCCGAGGAGCGCGCCGAGGCCAAGCCCTCCGCCCCCACTCACAACCGCAAGGGCAAGAAAAAAGCCGATGCAGACACGCCCGCTTCGGATAAGGCGGCGACTGCCAAGGCCGCGGCAAAATCCGAACCCAAGTCCGCCTCCGGCCAGACGCCCAAGGCGGCCTCCAACTCGGCTTCCAAGCCCGCCTCCGGACGGGGACGCCGCGGCGGCGCCTCCATCGTCAGCGCCGAGAATTCCATCGTGGTCACGGCGGACACCGTCGAGGCCTCCCACCGCAAGACCTCTTCCTCCAAAAAGAACCCTGCGGCCGCTCTGCAAAAGATCCCCGGAGCCAAGCTCCGCGTAATTCCCTTGGGCGGTCTCAACGAGGTGGGAAAGAACATGACCGTGGTGGAATACGGCGACGACATCATCATCGTGGATTGCGGCATCGGCTTCCCCGACGAGGACGAGATGCCCGGTATCGATCTGGTCATCCCCGACGTGACCTACCTGGAGCAGAACCGCGACCGCATCCGCGGTCTGGTGGTCACCCACGGCCACGAGGATCACATCGGCGCTATCCCTTATATCCTGCAAAAGCTGGACGTTCCCATCTACGCCACCCGTCTGGCTCTGGGTATCATTGAAAACAAGCTCCAGGAGCATACGTTGCCTTGGCAGGCTGATCTCCGTTGCGTCAGCGCGGGTGATACGGTTCGTTTGGGCGCCTCCTTCACCGTGGAATTCATCCGCGTCAACCACTCCATCGCAGATGCTTGCGCGCTGGCCATCAACACCCCTTTGGGTATGGTGATCCACTCGGGCGACTTCAAGCTGGATCTCACCCCCATTGAGGGCGAAATGATGGATATTACCCGTCTGGGCGAGCTGGGACGGGAGGGCGTTCTCCTGCTTATGTGCGAGTCTACCAACGCCGAGCGCCCCGGCTACACTCCCTCCGAGACGAAAGTAGGTAAGTCTCTGGAGGTCATCTTCACCATGCATACCGATCGGCGCATCGTCATCTCCACCTTCTCCTCCAACGTCCACCGTGTGCAGCAGATCCTCAACATCTCGGCGCGCCACGGACGTAAGGTAGCGGTCACGGGACGAAGCATGATCAACATCGTTTCCGCCGCCGTGGAGCTGGGCTACATGAAGGTGCCCGAGGGCGTACTCATTGATATCGCGGATATCAAGCGCTACAAGCCCGAGGAGCTGACCCTCATCACCACGGGCTCCCAGGGCGAGCCCATGTCCGCCCTCTACCGCATGGCCTTCGGCGAGCACGCGCAGGTGTCGCTGGGCTACGGCGATCTTGTGGTGCTGTCGGCCAGCGCCATCCCCGGCAACGAAAAGCTGGTGGGACGCATCATCAACGAGCTCTCCAAGATGGGCGTCACCGTCCTCAACGACGCCTCCGTGGAGGTGCACGTTTCGGGACACGCCTGCCAGGAGGAGCTAAAGCTCATGCAGGGTCTCACCAAGCCCCGCTATTTTATGCCTGTCCACGGTGAATTCAAGCATATGTCCGCGAACCGCGATCTGGCGGTGGCTATGGGCATTCCCGAGCAGAACGTCTTCATTTCGGACATCGGTAAGGTACTGGAGATCGACGAGGACGGCGCCCGTTGGGGCGGCACCGTTCCCGCCGGCGTGGTACTCATCGACGGTCTGGGCGTGGGCGACGTGGGCAACATCGTCCTGCGTGACCGCAAGCATCTCTCCCAGGACGGCCTCATCGTGGTGGTCGCCACGGTGGACGCCGCTTCGGGCTTGCGGGTAGCCGGCCCCGATATCGTCTCCCGCGGCTTCGTGTACGTCCGTGAATCCGAGGAGCTCATGGAGGAGGTACGCCGCATCGCGGTGGACGCCATCGATATCAGCCTCCGCCGCTCGGGCTGTGACTGGTATGAGCTCAAGGCCGCCGTCAAGGATGACATCACCAAGTTCCTTTACGCCCGCACCAAGCGAAAGCCCATGGTTCTCCCCATTATTATGGAAGTGTAAGTTTTTTCTTGAAAAAACGAAAATAATTTGTTTTTCGGCAAAAAATTTTATTCCGATTCACGGCTCGTTCATAGTTTCATCATGAAAGAGAGTTATAATAATAGTATTGTCTGTTCGTGTGCCCACAGGGCTGCGGGCATAACATCATGAAAATCGGCACTCCTGCGTGGCTTCCGCCGGGTGTCGGATAAGAAGAAAGGATTTTTGAACATGAATCAGCAAGCAAAGAACAAGCGTAGCTTCCCCTACGTAGGCCTCATCCTGATCCTGACTGCGGTTCTGGTGATCTTCGTCCTGGGTTACACCCTAATGGAGTCCACCGGTATTCTGGGTCGGATGGACAACGCCGTCAAGAGCGACAATTTCAGAATCAGCGAGAACCACATGGATGTGTACCGCTTCCATGCCGCTCAGTACAACCTTCAGTACGAGTACATGTACATTCTGTACGGTCTGACTGAGGATCCCACCGGCGGTCTGGCTCAGTACATGGATGCCGCCACCTATGTAAACTACATGCTGCCCCAGTACGTGGGCACCGGCGCATTCGACGAGACCGCTTACGGTCTGGCCGAGCAGTACGTCGCCTTCTGCGAGGGCGCCAAGGAAGCCGGTCTGTACGACCAGTACAAGGCTGATGTCCAGGCCGATATCGACGAGTACATCGAGGGGCTGCGGACGGCCGCCGAGACCAACGGTCTCTCCTTCTCCGGTTATCTGAAGAACTTCATGGGTACCGGTGTCAGCAAGGGTGACATCGAGACCGCTATGGAGTACTACTTCATCGGTATCAAGCACGACGAGAAGCTGTACGACGACTTCAAGGCTGCCGTCACCGACACCGAGATCAACACCTACGTTGAGGACAACAAGGGCAGCTTCTACACCACCGAGTATTCCTCCTACAAGCTGGTCAACGAATCCATGAAGGAGGCGCTGGAGGATTGCGCCACCGTCGAGGACGTGAAGGCCGCCATCGTAGACTACTACATGGAGCAGAAGTTTGATACTCTGTATGAGACCAACTTCACCACCGCCGAGGTAGAGGATACCGCCGGCAAGGAGCAGACCGAGGCCGACGTAAAGGCCACCGTACTGGCTCTGAACGGCATCGGCGAGGACACCACCCTCCACTTCACCGAAAGCGACACCGACGCCTATAAGAAGGCCGCTTACGCCATCGTTAAGGCTCTCAACTCCTCCGTCACCGCGCAGACTGTCACCGAGAACGCCTCCGCCTCTTGGGTCGATCCCGAAGGCACCTCGGCAACGCCTCTCCAGAAGTGGCTGTTCAACGACGGCCGTATCTCCGGTGACCACACCGTCCTGGAAACCAAGTCCACCACCAGCGACGGCACCGAGCTCTCCACCTACACCTGGTACCTGGTCGGCGACGAGCGCATGAAGCTGGACAAGGAGCTCACCAAGAACGCTCACTACATCCAGCTCACCGACGACGCCGAATCCGTTGAGAACGGCAAGACCGCCAAGGAGAAGGCTGAGGCCTTCCACGCCGCTCTGACCGCCGCCAACACCGCCGAGAAGTTCGCTGAGCTGGTTGAGCAGTATGCTCCCGGTTACTCCTCCGAGCTGGTGGAGTACATCTCCTACGAGTCCATGAAGGCCACCTCCGAGGATCTGGCTGACTGGCTGTACGATGATCGCGCCGAGGGTGACGTCAGCGACATGATCGAGGTCACCGACTCGAACGATAAGGTCACCGGCTATATCATCGCTCTGTACATGGGCGAGAACGAGGAGACTTGGAAGGTCAACGCCACCAACGGTGTCGCCACTGAGAAGCGCACCGCTTGGCTGGAGAGCATGACCGAGAAGTACAACATCGTCGTGGATTACAGCCACGAGGGTCACGACCACGACGAGGAGACCGCCGCATAATCGGCCTCCTTCATCCGCGCAAATATGATTACACGCAGGGTGTCACGCTTCGGCGTGACGCCCTGTCCGCTTTCAGCATAGAATGTTATCATGCTGATCTGATCACACCGCCCACCCGGGCAGGAAGGAATCCTTATATGGTACTGAACGAAAAGCGCACCACCGTGGCCTACCGCTGTCCCGATTGCGGCGGCGGCATTTTGAGCGCCGTTGGTCTGTTCAATCTGTCCGCCGACATGGTCAAGCTCAAGTGCACCTGCGGCAAAAGCGAGCTGAAGATCTTCTACAACCGGGACGGAACCGTTCGCTTGACGGTTCCCTGCCTGATCTGCTCCCAGCCGCATACCTTCACCGTCAAATCCAGCCTGTTCTTCTCGGACGATCTGTTCGTCCTGCCCTGCCCTTACTCGGATATCAACATCTGCTTTACAGGTGAGATGAACCGCGTCAAGGCCGAGCTGGCTCGCACGGAGCTGGAGCTGCTGGATATGCTGGAGGAAAACGGCATCACCGATTTTTCAGCCCTCCACGGCGACGAAAAGGATCTCGGCGATCCCCAAATTTTGGATATTGTCCTCTTCGTCATCGAAGATCTGGACGCCGAGGGCAAGATCTACTGCCGTTGCCATCCGGATCCCGCTCTCAGCGGCGCCGCGCCCGCCGAGGCAGTGAACACGGAGGAGGCGCATGACGACGGCAGCGAAGAGGATCGCGCGGCGAGCCGCTATGAGGCCGAGATCACCGACGAGGGCATCAAGCTCACCTGCCGCATTTGCGGCGCCTCCCGCGTCATTCCCGCGGATTCTATGCTGGCCGCCCATGCATTTTTGAATGCGGACAGCCTGCACCTGGAATGAGAAATAATGCGAATCCTTTGCGGGGGAGCTTCTTGACAGAAGCTCCCCCGCGCCCTTTTCAAGAATTCGGGTTTATACTAATTCTTGATGAAAACATTGAATAGGAGAGCGTGCCTCCGGTAGCTTAAGGACCCTTTTCAAAGGGCCCTTAAGAATCCCCTAAACTTTCAAAAAATGCTGTTGTATGTATTGACTCGCTGTTTATATTTGCCTTCACCGTGGGTCCCTACCCACTGGGTTGTTGGGGGAGCTTGAGAACGAATCCACTTTCAAGATTTTGATTAAGGATTAGTATTAGCTCCGACCCTGCAACGCGTATCAAGATATCCGCCGTTCTATTCCCGCCTGCGATGTCATAGAATACTATGACCAATCACACAAAGGAGATACAGGCTTATGATGAACGAATATACGGGCGAGGCATCGACGAGGAAGTCGGTACAGGTGCCCATTTTGACACGGGAGCTGATCGCCGAGGTAGCCGGGGATTACTCCCTCCCCGATTACCAACCCGAGATCAAGAGGCTTCTGCGGATCGGTACCAATATTCTCCCCCCCAACCGCTTTGCCGGAGGCGACGGAACCGAGCTACAGGGGACGCTCGACTACTACGTCTTGTACATGGGGCATGACAACGGCGTATATTGCGCGCCTCTTTCGGCGGAATACCGCATACTGGCCGAACCCGATGCCGAAGGGAAGGGGCTGATGAATGCCGCAGGAGAGCCGATGGTCTGCCTGTGCGACGCGACGGCCGAGCCTCCCGTGGGGCGAGTCACGGCGCCCAGACGCTTGAATATCCGCTGTCGGGTCAAGGCCGCAGTAAAGCTCTACGGCGAATACCCCCTGACAGATCCGCGGGAGGGGGCAGAAGCCATCGAGGCTTTGATCGAGAGCACTGAAGCGGGGCGGTTGTACTGGGGGTTAAGTGACCCTCTCCCCCTGCAAGATGATGTGATCCTCTCCCCCGCCGAGGGAGAATGGAGGCTGGTCTGCGCCGAGGGAAAGGTCATGATCACCGAGGCAACCCCCGCCGCGGGCGCGGTCAACTGCCGCGGGGAGGTGGTACTTAAGCTGACGCTCTGCCCGGCGGACGCGGCGATTCTCGCCGAGGATAGCGCCCCCTCTGCCGAAAGCGAGACCCGCGCGACGCCGTCTCTGACGGTGATGCAACGAAAGATTCCTTTCATGCAGGTCGTTGAAATGGATGGTGTTACGCCCGCTTGCGCCGCTACGGCCTGTGGGTACTGCGCCGACATCAGCGTGGAAATGGAGGACGGCCATCTGCACGCCGAGGTGGGAGTAATCACCGAAGCACGCGCCCAACGGAACGAAACGGTCACCTACGTCAAGGATCTGTACTCTACCCGCCGTGACGGAAGCTGTCGTTACACCGCCGCCCCCGCCGAGCAGGCGCTTCGCGCTTTGAACGGCAATTTCACCCTGAGTGATTCCCTGCCGCTGGCTGATGTCGGTGTGGATCCTGCCGCGCGGGTGATGGACGTCACCACCACGGCAATCGCCAACGGGCTGACGGCGGAGCCCTCCAAGGGACGATGCGTTCTGACGGGAGTATGCCGCTGTCATCTTCTGCTCTTGCGTGAGGGGGAGTACGCCTCCGCCGACATGGAGCTTCCCTTCCGCTACGAATTCGACGATCCTTCCCTCGCCCAAGCATCCTGCAGTCAGCCCCGCTTCGACGGGCAGATCACCGTGGTCACATGCCGAGCCCGTATGGACGGCGAACGGGTGGGCATCGATGCGGAGCTGGCTGTCTCCGCCCGCACCCATTGTCCCGCGCCCTTCTCGCCTGTGACCGAGGCGGATTTCGGTGATGAAGTGATCCGTCGCCGCGGGGAGTATCTGATCTGCTTCCCCTCTCCCACCGATACCCTCTGGTCGGTGGCCAAGCGCTACCACGCGCCCATGGCGGCTCTCACCGCCGCCAACAACCTCCCCGCAGGCCCATCGGCGGATACCCGCGAGTCCCTGGAGGGAGCGGGATATTTGATCGTGTAGGGGATCAAAATAGCGGGGAGCGCCTCCGGCGGCATAAGGATCATTAGAAACGTGTCCTTATAAATCCCCTGAACTTTCAAAGTATGTTTTTGAAAACCTTGGGGATTCTTAAGGGATTTTTGCACTGCTTGCAGCGCGGATCCCTTAGGAATCCTCAAAACCTTCAAAAATATACTTTTTTATTTTTGCTTGACGGTAAGATATTACTTGCGCCGTGATTTTCTACCCACCGGGTTGTTTGGAAGGAACGTATTACGGTCAAGATTTTGATTGAGGATTCGTGTAAGTCTCGCGAATGTCTCCGCACTCTATAAAAAAACTCCCCTGCCGAAGCAGGGGAGAAAATATCGGAAATTAGTGGCAGATGCAACGCTCGGTATCCTTGTCGAAGATGTGGATGCGCGCGGTATCGAAAGCGACCTTGATGGTGTCGCCGGCGCGGGAGCTGGAGCGAGAGGAAACGCGGGCGATCAGGTTGGTACCCTCGTTGACGATCTTGATCTTACCGTCACCCTCCTCGGAGCGGCCGACGTTCAGATACAGATAGATCTCAGCGCCCATAAGCTCGGTAACCTCAACGAACGCCTCGAATGCGCTGTCAGCGTGAGCCTCGACCTGTGCGGGCTGGTCATAGATACACTCAGGACGCAGACCGACAATGACTTCCTGGTCGATGTAGTCCTTCAGAGCAGGGTTGTTGGCCTTCTCTGCGGGCAGCTTAATGGAAACGTTCTCGAAGTCGAAGTACAGATCCTCGCCCTTCTTGTTCAGGGTACCGCTGATGAAGTTCATCTGAGGAGTACCGATGAAGCCTGCTACGAACAGGTTGCAGGGAGAATCGTAGAGGTTCTGAGGAGTATCGACCTGCTGGATCAGACCGTCCTTCATAACGACGATACGGGTTGCCATGGTCATAGCCTCGACCTGGTCGTGGGTAACGTAAATGAAGGTGGTACCAACGCGGTTATGCAGCTTAGTCAGCTCGGTTCTCATCGCAGCACGGAGCTTTGCGTCCAGGTTGGACAGAGGCTCGTCGAGAAGGAATACCTTGGGGTTACGAACGATTGCACGACCCAGCGCTACACGCTGCTTCTGACCACCGGACAGAGCCTTGGGCTTACGATCCAGAAGGTGGGTGATATCCAGGATACGGGCAGCCTCCTCAACGCGGCGCTTGATCTCCTCCTTGGGAGTCTTGTTCAGCTTCAGACCGAACGCCATGTTCTCAAACACGGTCATGTGGGGGTACAGAGCGTAGTTCTGGAACACCATCGCGATCTTACGATCCTTAGGAGCAACGTCATTGACCAACTGGTCGCCGATGAACAGCTCGCCCTCAGAGATCTCCTCCAGACCGGCGACCATACGCAGGGTAGTGGTCTTACCGCAACCGGAAGGACCAACCAGAACCAGGAACTCCTTGTCCTTGATCTCCAGGTTGAAGTCGGAAACGGCGGTTACGCCGCCGGGGTACTTCTTGTAAATGTGACGAAGAGATACGCTTGCCATTAAAATTTCCTCCTGAATATTATATCATATGATTTTCGACTGTTGCGATACGCACCGACAGAGGCGGCGCGAAACGCCGTAAGCCTATCTGTGCACGATGATATTATACCAAAAAAAGCGCCAAAAAGAAAGAGGTTATTTCCCCAAACTTTCCACTTTCTATTTGTATACCCTGCACAAAATGAAGTCTGTTTTCGAGAGGGTTCCGACCGGTCGGCCATGTTCGGTTTTAATTTATTAAAATTAAGACTTACGACTACGGCGGGTGTGTCCGGCAGGGCGGATCAAAAGGCTCAACACCGAGGAAATCACGATGCCGCCCGCGATGCCCAAAGCAACCACCAAGGTGGTCAGGGCACCGTCCGCCGCGGCCGCATAGTTCCCTGCCACGAAGCTGAACATGGTCGCGTACAGAGCGCTTCCGGGCACCAGCGGAATGATACAGGGGACGAGATAGACCGACACGGGCGCCTTAGTCACGCGGGCGGAGATCTCAGAAAAGCCTGCGCCTACCAGCGCGCCCAGCAGGTTGGGGAGAAGCTCCCCACCGACGGTGCGGCCGACCAGAAGGTAGACCGCGGTGGTAAGTACGCCCCCCAGAGTCGCCAGAGTCAAGCGGCGGGGATGAACGTAGAACAGGATGGAAAAGCCCAGCGTGCCCATGGCCGCGGTCAAAAGAGTGATCAGTATATCCTTCATATCAGCGCCCTCCGATCTGTTGATTGAACAGCACCAAGGCGGCCATATACCCCAGGGCAATCATGAGCGCTTGCAGAATGGTCTGAATGAAGCGCATAGTCCCCGCCAGGGTATCGCCGCTGAGCATATCCCGCAGGGAGTTGCCGAAGGATAGTCCCGGGATCTCCAGCATGATGGTGCCTATGATGATCTTATCCACGTTGTCGCCGAAGCCCAGGGACACGCAGAGCACCGACAGGATGCCGGCGGTAAAGGAGCTGACCAGGGTCTTGACCATGCTGTTGATCTGGATGGGACGGAGGCGGGCGAACAGGGTCAGGATCAAGCCAATGACCGCGGCGGCCAGACCGTCGGCCGGGGAGCCGCCAAAGAACACGGCAAAGCCTCCCGTGGCCGCCATACCGCCGATATAGCATAGCCATTCGGGGACGGGACGGTAGCGGCGGATGGCCTCCAGGCGGCTTTGCACCTCGGCGGCCGAGGCGGGGCTTTTGCAAATCGTACGGGAAAGGGCGTTGAGCGCCTCCAGGCGGGCGAGATGGTTATAGGTGGACGGGATCCGGCGGTTGCGGGTAGCAAAGCTGCCGTCGGGCATCCGCACCTCCGCGGTGATGAGGGAGGTGATGGCAAAGACCTCCACCGCTTCGGCGCCATAGGCGTAGCAGATACGGGTCACGGTATCCTCCACGCGGTGGATCTCTCCGCCCACACGCAACGTCTCTGCGCCCACGTCCAGCGCAATAGCCAAAATGGTACCTGCATCCGTAGGGATCGTGTCCCCGTCTGCCACGGGAGCCGACGCGCGAGCCACACCGCCCGTAGGCGTATTCAGGAATTGAGATAGCTTCATAGCGGTCCTCCACAGGGATATTCAATGGGAATCGGAATCCGGATATATCTTTTATTATACACGCTTCCACGGGATTTGTCAAGTATGACCGCCGCTTGAAAAAAATGATCCGGATTTACCCGCGAGCCAAAGAATTCTTTGGCAAAAAAATTTCGCAAACATCTTGCATCGGCGTGAAAAATGTAGTATAATATCTATAATATTGTACTAAGATAACGCCGCGAGGCGCGGCACGGCTTTCTCACAGCAAGGAGTTTCATTATGATCGGTTTTTACAATTACACAGTCATTCTGACCTACATAAGCCTCTTGATCTCCACGGTCGGCATTTTCCTCGCCCCCGCCCATCCTCTGGCTGCTCTGCTCTGCCTGCTTACATCGGGCGTGTGCGATATGTTTGACGGCAAGATCGCCCGCACCCGCAAGCAAAGCACCGAGGAGGAAAAGCGGTTCGGCATTCAGATCGACTCCCTGTGCGACGTCATCTGCTTTGGCGTCCTGCCCGCCGCCATCGGGGTCAGCCTCGCCCCCGCTCATCCCGCCGCGAGAGCCGTCGTATGGGTTGCGTGCGCCCTGTTCGTCCTCTGCGGACTCATCCGGCTGGCCTACTTCAACGTCACCGAGGAGACCCGTCAAAGCACCGAAACGGGCCGCCGCACCCACTACATGGGCGTGCCCATCACCACCTCCGCCGTGGTTTTCCCCAT
>JAZQXS010000342.1:0-2891 GCA_045633025.1 Eubacteriales bacterium
ATGGCGGGCGCTTCGGCGGCAGGCAGGGCAGGCGCGCGGTGGGTGATGATGGGCTCGCCGACACCCTTGATAAAGTCACGGGTGATGGTTACGGTCTCGGCGGTTTCATCCGAGGGAAGCTCGTACATGAGCTTCATCATGAATTGCTCCATGATGGCGCGGAGTCCGCGGGCGCCCGTATTGCGAGCCAGGGCTTCCTCGGCGATGGCCTCCAAGGCGTCATTCTCAAAGGTAAGCTGTACGTGATCCATACCGAAGAGCTTCATATACTGCTTGATGATGGCGTTCTTGGGATCTCGGAGAATGCGGATGAGGGCGTCCTTGTCCAGATCATTCAGCGTAACGATCACGGGCAAACGGCCGACGAGCTCGGGGATCAGACCGAACTTGACGATGTCGTGGGGGACTACGTTGGCGAATACGCCGCTCTCGACTCGCTCAGCCTTGGTGCGGATCTCGCCGCCGAAGCCGATGGTGGTACCGCCCTGACGCTTTTCAATGATCTTGGAAAGGCCGTCGAACGCGCCGCCGCAGATGAAGAGAATGTTCTCGGTGTTGATCCGCAAAAACTCCTGGTTGGGATGTTTACGGCCGCCCTGCGGAGGGACGTTGGCGGTGGTGCCCTCCAAAATCTTGAGCAGAGCCTGCTGAACGCCCTCGCCGGATACGTCGCGGGTGATGGAACGGTTCTCGCTCTTGCGGGAGATCTTGTCGATCTCATCGATATAGATGATGCCCCGCTCGGCCAGCTCGATGTCGAAATCCGCGGCCTGGATCAGACGCAGGAGAATATTTTCCACGTCCTCGCCTACGTAGCCGGCTTCGGTCAGCGTAGTGGCGTCCGCGATGGCGAAGGGAACCTGGAGAGTCTTGGCCAAGGTCTGCGCCAGGTAGGTCTTACCCACACCGGTGGGACCCAGCAGCAGGACGTTGCTCTTCTGGATATCGACCTCACGGAGAGACTCCATAAAATCCTCGGAGGCGGATTTTTCTTCGTTCTTTTTGGACTTCTTGGGGGTTTTGGTCAGGATACGCTTGTAGTGGTTGTAGACGGCCACAGACAGCGCGATCTTGGCCTCGTCCTGGCCGATGACGTACTCGTCCAAGGACTCCTTGATCTGCTTGGGCTTCGGGAGGGTGTGGATATTCAGCTCACCGAAGGAGGTGGTGCCGGGAACGTGTCCCGTGGCCTCGTCGATGAGCTCGGAGCAGGCATCCACGCAGAAATCGCAGATGTACGCTCCGGAGGAGGAGGGGATGAGGAAGTTGACCTGGTTTTCATTGCGGCCGCAGAAGGAGCAGAAATGCAGATCGCCCCGATTCTTCTCCCCGCCGCGGTTGGTAGTGTTGGACATGGAGGATAGCTTCCTTTCAAAATTAGTCGCGGTGGGTGTAGATCTTGTCGATGATGCCGTACTCCAAAGCCTGCTGCGCGGTCATGAAGTAGTCGCGATCGGTGTCCCGCTCGATCTCCTCAATGGGCTTGCCGGTGTTTTCGGCCAGGATACCGTTGAGCATATCGCGGGTGCGGAGGATGAGATCGGCGCGGATCTTGATGTCCGATGCCTGACCCTGAGCGCCGCCGAGGGGCTGATGGATCATGATCTCACTGTGGGGCAGGGCAATGCGCTTGCCCTTGGCGCCGGCGGACAGCAGGAAGGCGCCCATGCTGGCAGCCATGCCGATGCAGATGGTAGACACGTCGCACTTGATGAAGTTCATGGTGTCATAAATGGCCATACCCGCGGTGACCGAGCCGCCGGGGCTGTTGATATAGAAAGAAATATCCTTGTCGGGATCCTGCGCCTCCAGGAACAGAAGCTGGGCGACCACCAGGGAAGCGGTGGCGTCGTTGACCTCGTCCGACAGGAAAATGATGCGGTCGTTGAGCAGACGGGAGAAGATGTCGTAGGCGCGCTCGCCGCGGTTGGTCTGTTCAATGACCGTGGGGACGAGGGCGGAACGGGGCATACCCATCCGTGGCAGATCGTTCATCATGATGAATACCTCACATTCTTTCGGATTTTTGAAATAGAAACGGGGTCTTTGCGAAAGCAGGAATCGATCCGTTTCGCAAAGGGGAAAAATGTTGCCGCGGTGGCATGAGGCTGACCGCGGCAACAAAAATGTCAGAGCACAGGGGTGTGCAGATGATTACTCTTTACTCAGCGGGGGTTTCCTCGGCAGCGGGAGCGACGGCGTTTGCCTTGACCAGCTCCATAGCGGCCTTGACCTTCAGATCCTCAGCAACAGACTCAGCGGGGATCATGCCCTTAACGGCGTCGGCCTCCATCTGGTAAGCCTCGGCCAGACGAGCGTACTCAGCCTCGACCTCCTCCTCGGAAGCGACGATGTTCTCCAGTTCAGCGATCTTCTCAAGAGCCAGACGGGTCTTGACGAAGGACTCAGCCTGAGGACGCATCTGCTCGCGCATGGTCTCCAGGGTCATACCGGTATACTTGAAGTAGGTGTTCAGATCCAGACCCTGCATACGGAGGCGGTTATCGTAGTCGCGGAGCAGGTTCTCGGCCTCTGCCTCGAACATAGCCTCGGGGATCTCCTCGCCGGCCAGCTTCTCGTTCAGCGCCTTTACGATGGTCTCCTCGAAGGCGGCCTCGGCGGCGGACTCATGTCTCTTCAAGATCTTTGCCTCAATATCGGCGCGGTATTCAGCGAAGGTGTCAAATTCGGAAACATCCTTGGCGAAATCGTCGTCCAGATCGGGCAGCTCGATCTTGGTGATGGCCTTCAGGGTGACCTTGAAGGTAGCGGCCTTACCGGCCAGCTCAGCGGCGTGGTACTCCTCGGGGAAGGTCACGTTCACGTCGAACTGCTCACCGATCTTGTGGCCTGCAACCTGCTCCTCAAAACCGGGGATGAAGGAGCCGGAG
>JAZQXS010000343.1:0-8151 GCA_045633025.1 Eubacteriales bacterium
TGTCCAAGGGCTACCGCCAGCGCGTGGGTATCGCCGGCGCGCTCATCGGTTCTCCCAAGGTCATCATCTTCGACGAGCCCACGGTCGGTCTCGACCCCAAGCAGATCATCGAGATCCGCAACCTGATCCGCTCCCTGGGCAAGGATCATACGGTCATCCTGTCTACCCACATCCTGCAGGAGGTACAGGCGGTCTGCGACCGTATCGTCATCATCAACAAGGGTCGCATCGTGGCCGACGAAAAGACCGAGAACATCACCCGCGTCATTGAGAATAACCGCCGCTTCAACGCCAAGATCTGCGGCCCCCAGAACCAGGTTCTTCCCGTTCTGAAGGACATGGCGGGCATCGTCTACTGCGAGGCGCTGGCCGAGCGGGACGGCGACGCTACGACCTACATGATCGAGTCCGCTGCCGGCGTGGACATCCGTAAGAAGCTGTTCTTCACCCTGGCCGATCGAGGCTGGGCGCTCATCGGTCTGGAGGCGCTGGGACTCTCCCTGGAGGATATCTTCATCACCGTTGTCAACAAGTCCGAGGAGGAAGATACCCCCACCCGTTACACCCGCCGCGTAAAGGCCAAGCAGCGCGCGGCGCTGGAGTCTCAGGTGGCCGAGGGGCTGGTAGCCGAGGCGGACAAGCGCCGCGAGGAGAATTCCTCCATCGGTATCGAGGAAGAGTAAGATACGTGCAGGGGCGTTGCCCCTACAACCCCACCAAGACCCTTCTTGAAAAAAGTCTTGGAACCTCAAAAACTTTCAGATGAGCATTGATGAAAGTTCTTTGGAATCCAAAACCTTTCTTTCAAGAAAGGTTTTGGCCGCCGGAGGCGTGTTCCTCCGCGCGATCAAGGGAACCCTTAAACCCGAAAAATCACAAACGAAAAGAGAAACCGTTATGTTTGCAATTTATAAGAAAGAGCTTCGTTCCTTCTTCATCAACCCCATCGGGTATGTGTACACGGGAGCGTTTCTGGGTCTGGCGGCGCTGATCTGCTGCTACACCACCATTATGTCCTCCAGCTACGATACGTCGCTGTATTTCACCATCATGATGTTTGCCATGGGCATCCTCATTCCCCTTCTGACCATGCGCCTGTTCGCCGAGGAGCGCAAGCTGCGTACCGAGCAGCTTTTGTTGACCGCGCCCGTTACCATTACGGGTATGGTTATGGGTAAATTCCTCGCGGCGCTGACGGTGTTCGGCGGGTCGCTTCTCGTGTCCTGCATCAACTTCATCCCGATCTACGTCACCGCGGACGCCGAGCGCGCGGGTCAGTCCTTTGAGTACTACCACATCGGCCCCGTGACGGGCGAGCTCGTCGGCAACCTGGTGGGTCTGCTCCTCATCGGCGCGGCCTTCATCGCGCTGGGTACGTTTATTTCGGCGCTGACCGAGAACCAGCTCGCCGCGGCGGTCATTACCATCTCGGTGATCATCCTCATGCTGGGCATCGGCCTGCTCAATACCTTCATCAACGTCTACTGGCTCCGTACGGTTCTGTCCTGGATCTCCATCTACTCCCGCTTCGGCAACTTCCAGAACGGACTCTTTGACTTTGCCTCCATCCTCTACTATGCGTCCATCTGCTTTATTTTCGTGTTCCTGACCGTCCGCGTCTATGAGAAGCGGAGATGGAACTGATCTCTGCGGGAGAAAGGAAATCACAATATGGCAAACACAGCCTCGAAAAAAGCCCTGCGGCACGGCGGCGTGACGGTGGCTTTGACGGTTCTGGTGGTCATTGCGATCGTCCTGCTGAACGCCTCGGTCACCTCTCTGGCCATGCGGTACGGCTGGTTCGTGAACATGAACCCCACCCTGCTCTATCCCGTCACCGACACCTGCTTCGAGTATCTGGATGACTTCGTCATCCCCGAGGCCGACGAGGGCATCCGCATCATCTTCTGCGACGAGGAGGAGAATCTCCGCGCGGAGGTCACCCAATCCTACGTTCTGAACACCGCCGAGGAGCTGGCGGCTCGCTACCCCGATACCATTACCATCGAATACCTCAACGTCTGGGAGAATCCCAAGACCGCCCGCGCATGGGGAGTCACCGCCTCCACCTCAGTGGTGGTGGCCTCGGGGGATGAGCACCGCGTCTGCACCCTGCGGGACTTCTTCCTGTTCCCCGCGGGAGACTCCGAGAACCCCGTGGCCTACACCGGCGAGAAGCGCTTCGCCGTGGCCATGAAGGCGGTCGTATCCCCCGACGCGCCCGTGGCCTACTTCACCCTGAACCACGGTGAGGCCATGGAGGACTACGCCCTCCTGTACGCCGTCACCGACGCCGGCTACATGGTCAGCTATCTGGACGCTCTGAACTTCGACATCCCCGATGATTGCGGCCTGCTGGTGTCCTACAACCCCGCCCGCGACTTCACCGCGGTGGACGGCGTTTCGGGCGTCTCGGAGATCGACAAACTGGACGCTTACCTGCAAAAGGGCGGTAAGTTCATGTGCTTCGTCTCGGCCGATACCTTCGCCGCCGGCGGCTTCGCCCATCTGGAGGGCTACCTCTCCGAGTGGGGCGTGACCTTTGAGCACGATACCGGCGCCGAGGGCGTGGAGGAGTGCTTCGCTATCCGCGATACCGCCCACTCCCTGACCACCGACGGCTACACGCTGGTTGGCCGTATCCCCTCCGCAGGGCAGGGAAGCGAGATCATGGCAGACCTGAACGGCACCCTCCGCATCTCCAACGCCACCGCCATCACGGTGGCCGAGGGCTTCACCGCGCAGGGCGGCGACTACGTCAACGGAACCCGCACCCTCACCCCCCTGCTGCGCTCCTTCGCGGGCGCCGAGGCTTGGGCGGGCGGCCGTCCCGTGGATCGCACCTCCGAGGGCTACAATCTGGTGACCCTCACAAGAGACGCCTCCACCGACGCCTCGGTCATGGTCTGCTCTTCCACTGAGTTCGCCACCGAGTCCACCCTGCAATCCGGCGTGTATGACAACGGCCCCTTCCTGCTCACCGCCATGGACGCCATGGGTAAGGAGGAAGTGCCCATCCGCCTCAAATCCCAGCCCTTCTCGGATGATACCATCCATATTCTGACCACTTCCCAAGCGCGTAATATTACCATAGCGCTGGTGGCTCTGCCCGTTTCGGCCGTGCTGGCCGTTGGGCTTATCGTACTCATCAGGAGGAAATTCGCATGAACAATCAATCGAATATGCCTCGCAAGGGTACCCGCCGCGCGGCAAGCGCCGCCCTGACCTTCGGGGTGATCGCCGTCGTGCTGGCGTTGAATATCGCCTTTTCTTTTGTGGCTGACCGCTTCATGTGGCAGGTGGACGAAACCGTGACCCGCTACACCACCCGCCCCGGCGTGTCCATGTACACCAACACCGAGGAATTTATGGATCTGGTACGGGAGTACGTGATCCCCATGGTGGAGCAGATGAACGCCGAGCGCGCCGAGCGCGGCGAGGATCCCATCACCATCAACATCAAGTTCTGCACCGAGCGGGATAAGGTCTACGCCGCCGACAAGCTGCGTATGATCCAGTACACCGCCCTGGCGCTCCAGAAGGAGTTCCCCCATGCCGTGAAGGTGGAGTACCTCAACATCGAGCAGAACCCCTCCCAGGTTCAGAAGTACAAGGCAACCTCCTCCACCAATATTTACTCCCATCAGATCATTTTCGAGTTCGGTACCGAGTACCGTGTGACTTCCTACGACTACTTCTTCCTGACCCGTGACGCCTCCTCCACTGAGCACTGGGCCTACAACGGCGAGCAGAAGTTCGCCTCCCTCCTCCTAGCGCTGACCCGCGCGGTGTCCCCCATCGCGGGCTTCATTACCAACCATGGAGAGCAGCTGGAGAACTGTCAGTCCCTCCGCAACTTGGTGGAGCGGGCAGGCTTTGACGTCATGGACATCGACCTGTCCCGGGACGAGATCCCCGCGGATTGCCGCCTGCTCATCTGCTACGACCCGCAGACCGACTTCATCGGTCTGGGTAACGCGGCCTACGTGGAGGGTGAGAAGAGCGAGATCGACAAGCTGGACGCCTTCCTGGATAAGGCCTACTCCTTCATGCTCTTCGTGGACAAGGATACCCCCGAGCTCCCCATTCTGGAGGAGTATATGGAGGAGTGGGGCGTGACCATCGCCCGCGCCGAGAACGCCGAGGGCGAGCTGGACACCCTGACTATCCGCGACCAGACCATGAAGCTGGATAAGGACGGGTATATTCCCTTGGCCGAGTACGTCACCGTGGGCGGCGGCGCCTCCATAACCGAGGATATGCGCAACGTGTCCTACCCCGCCAAGGTGGTGTTCCCCAATTCCACCGCTATCCAAATGTCGGACTCCTACCGCACCACCTACGTGGACGTGGATGAGACCACGGGCGTGACCGAGGCCTACTCCTACGGCTCCTACTACCGTAACGGTGTCAGCCGCTACTTCCACGATGTATTCAAGACCGGCGCCTCCGCCTCGGCCGAGGCCTTCGGAAAGCAGTATCAGGTGGCGACCGATCTGGATCGCTTCAATCTGATGACCATTTCTATGGAGTCCCGTACCGTGCAGGAGACCAACTACCTCTCCACCCAGGAGCCCTCCTACTTCGCGGTGTTCGGCTCCACCGAGTTCGCCTCCGATATCATTCTGGATTCGGCCGCCTACGGTAACGCCGACGTGCTGACCGCCACCCTCCGCCACATGGGCCGCGAGGTGGTGCCCGCTGACCTGGAGTTCAAGGGCTTCAAGGTCTATGAGGTGGACACCGACGCCTATATCCCCGACCCGGGCACCGTGATCGGTACCACGGTCTGCATGACTCTTCTGCCCATCGCCGTCTGCGTCATCGCAGGAGTCTGCATCAACGTCAAGAGAAAGTACCGCTGACAGGCGAAGGGAACGTACAGGGGTTTCACCCCTGCACCCCACCAGAACCCTTTTTGCAAAAAGGGTTCTGGACTCCCAAAAAACTTTAAAAAAGTTTTTAAGTTCTTTGGAATCCAAAACCTTTCTTACAAGAAAGGTTTTGGTGGGGGTTCGGGGGCGGTGCCCCCGAATCATACCAACGCCGAAAAGTAAAATAAGGAGTCACTATGCAGGAAATTCAACTGATATTCAATCCGGGCAAGGGAAGCGTACCGCTTTCGCGCATCACGGCTGTGGTGGGCGACCGTGTGGGCGCTATGCCCAAGCCCACACGCAAGGGATATATTTTCGCCGGCTGGTATATGGCGAAGGACGGAAACCCCGACGCCGCCGATGCCCGCCGTATCACCGCCGAGACCCTGCTGGATGCCGCATTCTTTGAGGGGGAGCCCACGGATACGGTGCTGTACGCCAAGTGGCAGAAGCCCGCGTCGGCCGCCGAGGCAGGGAAGAAGAGCTCTCTGCGCACCCAAAAGCGCGCCATTGCCGCGCTGATCATTCTGTCCGTTGCGCTGGCGGTCGCCTTCGGCGTGGTATCCGTTATTGTGGACATCTACCGCTACGAGGACTTCGACGGAGTGGAGTACACCATCAAGAAGCAGAAGGGCGTGTACGGTCTCTATAAAGACGGCGTGATCTGCGACGTCAACGACGACGGCTACTACCTGACGGATCTGGGCACCCAGCTTTCGGTGGACGGCGAGACGGGCGAGTATAAGATCTACGCCGTGGTGGATACCACAGGCACCGAGGTGGTGGGCGTGAACCAGCGCGTGCTTATGTTCAAGCAGCTCACCTATGACCAATCCTCCACCACCGATGCCTCCAAGGTCATCAAGCGCATCGAGGTGCATAACCAGAACGGAGACATCATCGTTCACCGCGGAGAGAACAACCGCTTCAAGGTGGAGGGACACGATACCGCGGTGCTGGTGGATGAGCTCTTCGCCCAGCTTTCGGTGGGCGTGGGCTATACCATCTCCATGCAGCGCTTGGAGAACCCCGTTCGCCTCCCCGACGGCTCCATCGACTACTCCGAGTACGGCCTGGTCGCCGAGACGCGAACCAAGCTGGACGAAACAGGCGCCGAGATGTTGGACGAGGCAGGCAACCCCGTGACCTACGACTACGTGCCTACCTGGTATACCGTCACCACCATGACGGACGATGCCTACACCGTCACCTTGGGTGACGCTACGGTTTCGGGCGCAGGCTACTACGCCCGCTACGAGGACAGAGACACCATCTATATCCTGTCCTCCATCAACCTGGACGCGGCCGTGCTTCAGCCCGTAGAGGCGCTGGTCAAGCCCATGCTGGTCTATCCCATGACCATGAACTCCTACTTCCAGGTCACCAATTTCACCTACCGTACCGACATGGACTACAACGCCATCTATCTGGGCATGGTGGAGGAGTTGCTGGGCGTGGATCTGGGCGCCCTGCTTCCCGACGAGGGGGAGGAACCCTCCGCCGAGCTGGAGGCGCTTCTGGAGACTGCCTCCGGGATCATGGAGCAGATGGACGAGGAGGCCTTCGCCGAGATGTATGACCGTCTCTACAAGGAGCATTCCCGCCTTGTGACCAAGTTCTCCTTCATTGATCTGGACGAGCGTACCGACACCCTGTATTCCTCCCTGCCCTACCAGATGTCCACCAAGTACATGGCGGGCTATCTGCCTAACTCGGACAACATCGGCGCCGTACTGCAAGGGCTGTACAATATGACCTTTGAGAAGGTCGCTGTGCTGGGGCCCACCGAGGAGGAGCTGGAGGAGTACGGTCTCTCCGAGCCCGCCCACGAGTTCTCTTTCATCTATACGGATACCGAAAAGCAGGAATGGGTGAACTCCTTCGTGGTCAGCGAGCAGAACGAGGACGGCACCTACTACGGCTACTCCCCCATCTATGACATGATCGTGGTCATTCCCGAAAGCCAGGCCACCTACCTGGAGTGGGAGGAGATCGATTGGTACGAGCGGGAGTATTTCATGTTCAATATCGCCCACGTACAGGAGATCAAACTGGAGGGCGCGGGGATCGAGACGCCCATCGAATTTAAGATGGATAACTCCAAGTCGGATCAATCCGAGGGCATGAACTCGGATCAGCTGGAGGTGTACGCCAACGGCGAGAAGATGGACTACAATCTGACCGTGACCAAGCCCTCGGGCTCCCAGGCCACCGAGACGGCGACCTATAACTTCCGCCGCTTCTATCAGGCCTTCCTGACAGCCTCCATGGAGGGCGTTGCGGAGCTTTCCGAGGAGGAGATGGCCGCATTCCGCGAAACCTCCGACGAGGATTGCTATCTGAAGATCACCGTGCACGCAGACGACGGTAAGGGCTCGACAGCAGATCTGGTGTACCGCTTCTACCGCTACACCGAGCGAAAGGCCTACATGACCATCGAGGTGCTGAACGGCGCCGTGGATTCCAATACCCCCGAAAACGGACAGGGCGTGTTCTACGTTCTGCGCTCCTTCTGCGACAAGCTGGTGGCCGATGCCTACCGCTTCATGGAAGGCACCGAGATCGTAGTGGATTCCAAGAACTGACCAAGGGCTTTGCCCCTTGGATTACCACAAGCCCCTTGTGAAAAAGGGGCTTGATCCCGAAAACTTTCCAAAAAGGACAAATTGTATTATGGCAAAACTTCAAATTCGCAAGGTAGGGGACGAGTGCCTGGGTAAGGTCTGCCGTCCCGTGGACGCCATTACCCCCCGCGTGCTGACCCTGCTGGACGACATGCTGGAGACCATGCGCGCCGCCAACGGCGTGGGTCTGGCGGCCCCCCAGGTGGGCATCCTCCGCCGCATCGTGGTGATCGAGGTAGAGCCCGGTGAGGTATACGAGCTGATCAACCCCAAGATCATTGCCTACTCGGGTGAGCAGGACGGCCAGGAGGGCTGTCTTTCGGTGCCCGGCCGCTGGGGCATGGTCAAGCGTCCCATGCACGTCACCGTCCGCGCTCTGAACCGCAAGGGTGAAGAAGTGGAGATCACCGGTCACGAGCTTCTCGCCCGTTGCTTCTGCCACGAGCTGGACCATCTGGACGGCACCCTCTACATCGACAAGGCCTACGAGATGGATGAGGATTGAGAGCGAAGAGTGGAGAGCGCAAGGGGGAAACTTCTTGAAAGAAGTTTCCCCCTTGACCCCCTTCAAGAACTTTCAAATAAGGATATATTTGGAGAGAGTATATCCTTATTTGAAAGCATTTGAAGGCTGTATTCTATTAGATGTG
>JAZQXS010000344.1:0-13829 GCA_045633025.1 Eubacteriales bacterium
CATACTATTTTGTGTGTTGACTTGCTGTTTGACGGGCGGATATTAACATTCACCGTGGGTCCCTACCCACTGGGTTATTTGGAAAACGCGAGAACGGATTCGCTTTCAAGCTTTTGATTGATGATTCGTATGAGTCCCTGCCTTCTTGCTCGGCGGTCGATCTCCCGTCCGCTTCACCATAAAAAGACAGCATCCGAATCTGTGTTCGGATGCTGTCTTTTTATCCAAGCCGCAGGCTTGGCATGGAATCACGCGCGAGCGTGCATGGAATCGCCGTAGGCGTATGGCATCACCGAAGGTGTATTTTCTGCGGCTCGACTCCATTACTTCCCCGCGCACTTGCGGTTGATGTCGTCCACCAATCCGGAGGCATCCATATCATTCTTGGTGGGGATGCGGATGAGCTCCTCGGCATTGCCAGTGAGGACAAGCTCACACCACTTGACCGTCATGGGCTTGCCCGTGTTGGTCTGGGTAACCGTGACGCTGTGCTCCTCCAGCGAGGCGGACTGGATACCCGAGAAGGCGATCGTCTCGGAAATATCCGCAATGCCCTTGCCCTCGGCCTCGTTGAGCTCCGAGAGAGTCAGCGTGCGGCCAATGATCATCATGGCGTCCTTCGTGAAGAAGATGTGGGTTCGGCTGTACACGTCCGACACAGGCGTGCTGTTCTTGCCGCGGCGGAAGTACTTCGCCCGATCGTCAAAGATGTAGGAGGCCATCTCCACGGGCGCGGGCTGCTTGAGCACGATACGCTCATACCCCGTCATGTCGGTGATGGGCTTGTCGTATTCCCGCATGGCGTGGTCGATCTGCTCCAGCACGTCGTTGTCCGACACCAGCTTGGCGCCGCCCGCCAGGAACAGAACCAGTCCCACGGGAATGAACACCGTCGCCAGTATGTAAGACATGAATCCCATGCGCAAGAACAGCATGACCAGACCGACGGGGAGGAGGATCATACCAATGGGACGGATAATGTCCTTTTGATAGTAGTACCGCGTACTGTCGTTGATTTGCTTTTTCATTTCGTTTTCCAACCTTTCTTGTATGGCAAGTAGCCGTCATTATTATACTCCCCCACCGGGGTGTTTGTCAATAACCGAGTGGTTGAGTTTAAATACCGAATGGTTGAATAGCATACAATTATTTTAAAAGCAATGTTTTGTCGGGAAAATTCTCGGTTTCTATGGACAATTCCGGGACAATATGGTATAATACAGATATCCGATATTCCACAGAAAGGACGGTACTGAATCATGACCCTGCGTTTATCCAAGCTTCCCGCCACCCTGCGGGAGGTCGAAAAGAACCACTTCTACACCCTGGACTATCCCTATGACTACAAGCTCTCCGCGTTCATGCAGAGCGGCGCGCGCTCGGACAAGCAACTGGAGCAGTTCATTTCCAAGGAGCTCCTTGAGGGCATTCCCCTCCCCTTCCATCTGAACGACGCAGGATGCTCCACCTTTGCGGGTGCGCTGGAAAACGGCGAGTACATCCTCGGGCGGAATTTCGACGTGGATCCCTGCCCCTCCGTCCTTGTCCGCACCAGACCCGCGGACGGCTACGCCTCCCTGTCCATGGTCAACCTGCACTATCTGGGCTTGCCCTACGATAAGCTCCCCCTGACCGACGCCTCCACTCCCTACCTTCTGGCCGCGCCCTACAAGCCCTTGGACGGCATCAACGAGAAGGGTCTGGCTATCGCGGTTCTGAGCGCCAAGGATCACGTGACCTGCCAGCAGACCGGCAAGATTGGCCTCACCACCACCTCGGCCATCCGCGTGGCGCTGGACAACTGCGCTACGGCGCAGGAGGTGATCGAGCTGTGGTCTCAATTCGATATGTACCCCTCCCGCGGCAGTAACTACCACTTCCACCTTCGGGATCTCACGGGAGAGAGCGTGGTGATCGAGTACGCCAACGGGGAGATGCAGGTGATCCGAACCGCCTACGTCACCAACTTCTTCCTCACCCCCGGCATCGACAAGACCGGCTGCGGTCGCAACCGCTACGAGATTCTGGAGAAGACCGTGAACGAGACAGGCGGCGTGTTCCGCGACGAGGCGCACGCCATGGAGCTGCTCGGCGCCGTCGCCGAGGGCGGCACCCGCTGGTCGCAGGTCTTTAACCTGCCCAAGCGAGCCATCACCATGGCGCTGGAGCACAGCTACGAAAAGACCTACACCTTCTTCCTGGATCAGGATATCCTGTAAAGGCCGCCTGCCATCGGCGCAACTCCGGCTTCCTTCATAAAGAACCCAAAAAAGAACGGGGCTGTCTCAAAGAAATTTGAGACAGCCCCCAAAATTTGGGCTTATACTACTCCTCGATCAAAATCTTGAAAGCGAATCCATTCTTGCGTTTTCCAAATAACCCAGTGGGTAGGGACCCACGGTGCAAGCCAAAATCTCCTTGTCAAACAGCAGGTCAACACACAAAATAGTATGTGTTGAAGGTTTTGAGGATTCTTAAGGGACTTTTTCAAAAGTCCCTTAAGCCGCCGGAGGCATCAAGATTTTATTCGCAAATTAGTATGATACCAATGATTTCACGCAAGACAAAAACGGAGCATCAGAGCGGGCGCCGACCGATCGGTGCCGCCGAATACCTCACGCGCCAACTCCTTGGTAATGGTCACGGTGCATCCCGTCACGCCACGGGTCAGCTCATGGGCTTCATTCCCGATGAGGCTCTGCACGTACACCTTGGCGGGCGGCTCGGCCAAGTTCAGGCACACGTCGCAATTCGAGCCGAAGATGCCCACGGTGTCCACACCGGCAGGGACATCACACCGTACGACCGCCTCCGGGTACTGCCATTCTCCATCTATGACCCGAGGCAAGACCGCCACGCTGTACGCGCCGTTCGGATTGAGGGAGGCGGCGACGTAAGGCTTGACCGTTCCCTCCACATGGATAGAGCTGACAGGAAGATTGCGGGCGACCACCGCGGGGGCGCCCTGGCGAACCTCCTTATTGTCCACCTGGCTCGTCCAGGATTCTCCCTTATGGTAGAAGCGGTTGTCCATCAAAATTTCCTCACTGCACCCGACGGGGGTTCCGGGAAATGCGGGAGCCAGCCGTTGCCATCTGAGCGCCGCCGTTACCTCGCCCAGCCGCCAGCCGCGGTCGTCTTTCGCCTCGTTCTGAACTTCCTGGCAGTAGTGGCTGCGCATCACACCGCAGGTACAGCCCAGCGCGGCATCGATGTAACACTCGTCCTCACCATTGATATACCCGTCGGACCACGCCAGCAGAGAGGCCACTCTGTCCAGGGTGGTGGGCACCGCCAGAGCGTTCAGCACGTCGTAGCTTCGGTACACTTGGGAGTAAGAAACCCCCTCCTTGGCGTGCGCCGCGACCCCGTCCATGCTCTCAAAGCGACCCTCCCGCGCAGGGTCAGAATGCTCAAAGGCATTGAGAGGGCCCATGCAGGTGGCGTGCTCGATGGTCAACGCGGGATAGAGCTCCCGCCCCAGATCGGTCAGCGTCTTTCGGAAGGTGTGATCCCCCGCCAGCGCGCCCCAATCCACCTTCCAGTATTCCACATCGGCCTCACGGCTCCAAAGAATACGCTCCTTCCAATACGCCACGTCCCGCTCTCCGAAGGGAGCCTCGTAATCCTCCGCGCTCCGTTGAGCCGCGACCCAAATGCCGATGCCCCTCCAACCGAGAGCCTTGATTCTGTCGTTGACGGTCTTCAATCTTTGGGCGGGACTCTGCCCCTCCACCGAGGGGAACCGCCGTTCATCCATCATAAGAGAGCCGAATTTGCCAAGCGCCTTGGCAGGATCGGTATGGTAATCCACGTCCCAGCCGTCATCCAGCATGAAATACATCTCGTTGCGGACGTCCTCGTACTGGTACGCGTACCCGTTAGGACCAAAGATCAGCGCCTCGTTGAGCATCTTACGGGCGCTTCCGGCACCGTCAGCCCCCTGCTTCATGGCCGCTGCGACCTCCGGCGGAAAGTGATCCGCGCCGGCCTTCGCGGCTACGATATTCTGGGTATGCCAGCTACACCAGTAGGACAGGCTGTTTTCACTTTTATCGGGAATCAGATTCATTTTATCCTCCTACTTATACTAATTAAATGTGTTTAAACCATTATAGCACATTTCCTCCGCACCTGTCAATGCCCCTCCCCCAAAAAACAAATAAAATAAATTTGTAAAAATTCTTCCATACCTATGGAAATTTTCAAAAAAGTGTGCTATAATGATTAGAAGGTATATCAAAACCTCATAAATACGTATTTTTCGGGTGCGCGCCGCGTTTTTGGCGGCTCGGCACCGTTTTGAAAGGATCTCCCCATCACCATGTCTACCTACATCGAAAAAGCCGAGAACCAGACGCTCCCGCTGGTCGTCCTGCGGGGCGTGGTGGCCTTCCCGGGAATGACCGTGAATTGCGATATTCCCAAGGACAGCTTCCAGTCTGCGGCCGCCGCCCAATCCGCCGCCTCGGGCGGAGAATTGGTTCTCCTTGCTTCCCTTCTGGATATTTCCGAGCCCGATACCGGCGAGCCCGATATCACCAAGCTCTGCCCCGTGGGCACCGTAGCCCGCATCAAGCAGCTCATCCGCACCCCCGACGGCGACACCCGCCTCATCGCGGAGGGTCAGTGCCGCGCTCAGCTCTCCTCCATCATCCCCCTCGGTAAGTTCACCGTGGCCAACGTCATCTCCAAGGCCATCGTCACCGACGACAACGGCGGCATCGAGGGAGAGGCCTACCTGCGGGAGGCCAACAAGGTTTTGCAGAGCATCGTGCGCTTCATCCCCGCCGTAGCCGACGATATCCTGGCGCACGTCAGCACCATCAAGAACCCCGGCCTGTACGCCGACTTCGTGGCCGCGAACATTCTGGTTCGCTACGAGGACAAGCAGGCCATTCTGGAATGCTTTGAGCCTATGGTGCGTATCGACACCCTCATTCTGATCATGAAGCACGAGGGCGAGCTACTCACCACCGAAAGCGAGATCAACCGCCGCGTCCGCGCCCGCCTCAACCGCCACCAGCGGGAGTACTACCTCCGCGAGGAAATGAAGGTCATCCAGGACGAGCTGGGCGAGGGCGGAGGCGACCCCGACGAGTTCTACACCCGCATCCTGGAGGCGCACCTGCCCGAGGAGGTGGAGGAAAAGCTGCTCAAGGAGAACGCCAAGCTGGCGCGTCTGCCCTTCGGCTCGGCCGAATCCTCGGTGATCTCCAACTATTTGGACGTTTGCCTCGAGCTTCCCTGGACGAAATCCACCCGCGACCGCGCGGACGTGGCCGCCGCCCGTAAGGTGCTGGATAACGACCACGACGGCATGGAAAAGGTCAAGGAGCGCATCCTGGAGTTCATGGCAGTCAAGCAGATCGCCCCCGAGCTGAAGAATCAGATCATCTGCCTCGTAGGCCCTCCCGGCGTGGGTAAGACCTCCATCGCATCCTCCATCGCCCGCGCCATGAAGCGCAAGTACGTCCGCGTGTCGCTGGGCGGCGTGCGGGACGAGTCCGACATCCGCGGCCACCGCAAGACCTACATCGGCGCTATGCCCGGCCGTATCGTCAACGCGCTGACTCAGGTGGGCGTCCGCAACCCCCTGATCCTTCTGGACGAGATCGACAAGCTGACAAGAGACGCCCACGGCGACCCCTCCTCCGCCCTTCTGGAGGTGCTGGATCCCGAGCAGAACAAGTTCTTCCGCGATCACTTCGTGGAGATGCCCTTCGACCTGTCGGATTGCCTGTTCATCGCCACCGCCAACTCCCTCGACACCATCCCGAAGCCCCTCATTGACCGTATGGAGGTCATTCAGCTTCCTTCCTATACAAAAAATGAGAAGATCAGCATCGCGCTCAACCACCTCATCCCCAAGCAGCTCAAGAAGCACGGCTTGACCAAGCGCACCTTCAAGATCACCGACGAGGCCGTCTCCGAGGTCATTGATTTCTACACCCGCGAGGCGGGCGTGCGAAATTTGGAGCGCTCCATCGCCGCCCTCTGCCGTAAGGCCGCCAAGCGGCTGGTGGAGGAGGAGGACACCAAGCGGGTCACCATCGACGCCTCCGACGTCAAGACCTACCTGGGCGCCCGCAAGCTGCGCCCCGAGCGCATCTCCCCCGAGAACGAGGTAGGCGTGGTCAACGGTCTGGCCTACACCGAGTCGGGCGGCGACATGCTCCGCGTGGAGGTGGCTGTGCTGGACGGCACCGGTAAGCTGGAGCTGACGGGCTCCCTGGGCGACGTCATGAAGGAATCCGCCCACGCGGCGCTGACCTTCGTTCGCAGTATCGCGGCGCAGTACGGCATCCCCTCCGACTTCTATCAGAAGAAGGATATCCATATCCACGTGCCCGAGGGCGCAGTGCCCAAGGACGGCCCCTCGGCGGGCGTGACCATGACCACCGCGCTGGTCTCGGCGCTGGCGAACATTCCCGTCCGCCGCGACGTGGCCATGACGGGCGAGGTGACCCTGCGGGGTACCGTTCTGCCCATCGGCGGTCTGAAGGAAAAGACCATGGCCGCCTACGCCGCCGGTGTCAAGACAGTTTGCATCCCCGCCGACAACGTGGGCGATCTGGACGAGATCGACCCCATCGCGCGGGAGAATCTGACCTTTATTCCCTGCCGCCGTGCATCCGAGGTACTGGCCGCCGCGCTGGTCATGCCTGCCTGCGAGTCGGCTACGGCTCCCGTGACCGAGATGCCCGAGGGACTGCTGAACACCGTCAGCGTCCGTCCCGCGCAGTCGTTATAAAATAAGGAGGAAGGAAACATCATGGCAGCTCCCATCAACCTGCAAAACGTCTCCCTCCGCATGACGGCGGGAGAGCTCCGTCAGTTTCCATCGGATCCCATTCCCCAGATCGCCCTGTCGGGGCGCTCCAACGTGGGAAAAAGCTCCCTCATCAATTCGATTTTGGGCAGAAAATCCCTGGCGCGGGTAAGCTCGGCTCCCGGCAAGACCATCACCGTCAACTTCTACGAGATCGACAAGAAGCTCTTCCTGGTTGACCTCCCCGGCTACGGCTTCGCCAAGCGCCCCAAGGAGGATCAGATCAAGTGGCAGACCCTCACCGACGGCTTCTTCACCAAGAACCCCAACATCGACCGTCTCGCCGCCGTCGCCCAGCTCGTGGACAGCCGTATCGGCCTGACCGAGGACGATCGCGCCATGGTGGACTACCTCCGCGCCGCAGGCATTCCCTACTTCATCATCGCCACCAAGGTGGATAAGCTCAACGCCACCGAGCGCAAGGCCAATCTGGCCGCCATCGCATCCGACCCCGTCCTGGACGAGGGAACGGTCGTCATTCCCTTCTCCTCGCTGAAAAACGAGGGGCGGGATGAAGTTCTCCGCCAGATCGGCGTGATGACGGGCGTGCGGATGAGCAAATAAGAGCCGCGGGAGCGATTTCTGAGGCTCTGCCCCAAGCCCCGGTCAAGAACCATTTTGAAAAAAGGTTCTTAACGATCTCCAAAAACTTTAAGGATATATATATGAATCTTTTGTACAATCATTTATCCGTCAACGAAAGCGGTCACCTCGCCATCGGCGGTCTGGACACCGTCGAGCTGGCGCAAAAGTTCGGTACCCCCGCCTATATCATGGACGAGGACGCCATCCGCGCTCAGATGCGAACCTACCTGAACGCCGCGCACACCTACTTCGGCGCCGACGCCCTCCCCCTGTACGCCTCCAAGGCGCTGTGCTTTACGGGCATCTACCGCATCGCCGCCGAGGAAGGCATGGGCGTGGATTGCGTTTCGGGCGGCGAACTGTACACCGCGAAGATCGCAGGCTTCCCCGCCGAGCGCATCTACTTCCACGGCAACAACAAGACCGAGCGGGACATCGATGACGCCATGGATATGGGCGTCGGCACCCTCGTGGTGGACAACACCGAAGAGCTGCTCTCGGTAGAAGCCCACGCCGCCGCCAGAGGCATCACCCAGCGCATCCTGCTCCGCATCACCCCCGGCATCGACCCCCACACCCACAAGGCCATCGTCACGGGCTCGGTGGATTCCAAGTTCGGCTCGGCTATTGAAACGGGTCAGGCCATGGACATCGTAAAGCTGGCGCTGGCTCAGCCCCACCTCCATCTGGCGGGCTTCCATTGCCACATCGGCTCCCAGATCTTCGACACGGATCCCTTCTCCGAGGCCGCCGACATCATGGTGCGCTTCATCGCCTCGGTCACGGAGGAATGCGGCGTCGCCATTGAAGAGCTGAACCTGGGCGGAGGCTTGGGCGTGCCCTACACCGAGTTCGACCGTCCCGTGGACTACGCCGCCGCCATCAAGGATATGGCCGCCATCGTCCACGGCTTCTGCGACACCCACGGGGTGAAGATGCCCAAGGTCATCCTGGAGCCCGGCCGCTCCCTCGTGGCCGCCGCGGGGATCACCCTGTACACCGTCGGCTCGGTCAAGGAGATCCCCGGCTTCCGCACCTACGTCTCGGTGGACGGCGGTATGCCCGACAACCCCCGCTACGCCCTGTATCAGTCTACCTACACCGCCTGCATCGCCAACCGCCCCGACGCGCCCCGTGATTGTCGGGTGACCATCGCCGGCCGTTGCTGTGAGTCGGGCGATCTCATCGGCGAGGATATGCCCCTGCAAGCTGCGCAGAGAGGCGATATTCTGGCGGTGCTGACCACGGGCGCGTACAACTTCTCCATGGCCTCCAACTATAACCGTCTCCCCCGTCCGCCCGTCATCCTGGTAAAGGACGGTAAGGCTCGCGTGGCGGTGAGACGGGAGACCTACGAGGACATCGTACGCAACGATATTCTTTGATGCACAACTGTTTTCCCCTTGAAAGGAGGGTTTTCCCATGGGTTTTCTGACGGATTTCATGCGGAATCTTCCCCTGTATCTGCTGTCCCTGCCCGTCGTACTGATGGCGCTGTCCATTCACGAATCCGCCCACGGCTACGCCGCGTACAAATTAGGCGATCCCACCGCCCGTAACCTGGGGCGCATCACCCTGAACCCCGCCAAGCACTTCGATCTTCTCGGCTTTCTTTCCATGCTGATCTTCCACATCGGCTGGGCGAAGCCGGTACCCATCAACGCCCGCTACTTCCAAAAGCCCCGCCGGGATATGGCCATCACGGGCGCGGCCGGGCCTCTGTCCAACCTGTGTCTGGCGGTCATTCACCTGGTCATCCTGCGCCTCGCGATGATCTTCGTCTCGGATCACTTCTATGGCGAAGCGGTGTCCTACGCCCTCGCCTTCTCAACCGGGGAGGGGTATACGGGCTCGCTGGCCTTTACCGTCACCGCGCTCATCCTGTATATGCTCTATATGGGCGTCATCATGAACGTCGTCTTGACCATCTTCAATCTCATCCCCATCCCGCCCTTTGACGGCTCCCGCATCTTCTACGCCTTCCTGCCCCCCAAGTGGTACTTCGGCGTCATGAAGTACGAGCGAGTCATCATGCTGGTCTTCATTTTCCTGTTCTTCTTGGGATTCCTCAGCGGCCCTCTGGGCGCGGCGGAGGATTGGCTGATCCGCGGGCTGTTTACCCTGGTCGGCATGGGCAACGGTTCCTCCGATCTGAGCGTGCTGAACCTCATGCTGATCTATATTCAAGATCTGATCGCGTTCTGATACGAATTTTCCCCTTAAAATCTTGACGAACTTCGGCCGGAGCGCCGCCCAAAAGGTATCGGACGCACACGCAGGTGCGCCCCTACCACGGGAAATTTCGGATGCAAGATTTGGCTTGAGAATTCGAATAATCACCATGAAAGGAGTGCAGAAGTGGAAGCACTGACCTACCATCTCGAAGCCTTCGACGGCCCCCTCGATCTTCTGCTCTCCCTCATTCAAAAGAACAAAGTGGAGATCACCGACATCCCCATCGCCCTCATCTGCGACCAGTACATGGCCTACATCACCGAGGCCGAGCGGATGGACATGGATCTGGCCTCCGAGTTCATCGTCATGGCCTCCGAGCTTATGCTCATCAAGAGCAAGATGCTCCTGCCCAAGGCAGAGCCCGAGGAGGAGGATCCCCGCGCCGCCCTGGCCGAGGCGTTGCTCAAATTCCAACAGGCCAAGAACGCCGCCGCCATTCTCGGGAAGGTCTATCCGCAGTTTTCGGGGCGCATGGTCAAGGACACCGACGAGATCTCTGTGGACAAGACCTTCGTGGCGGATCAATCCGTCACCTCCCTGTGCCTGGCCGTCCGCCGCATCATCGCCTACCGCGAGGAGCATCCCGCCGCCGACAAGGTGACCTTTACCCCTATGATCGCCGCGCCCATTGTGCCCGTAGAGGCCAAGATCGTCGGCATTCTCAAGCATTTTGAGGCCGCCGAGCGGGTTTCCCTGACCGATCTCATCGAGGATTCGGTCTCCCTGCCCGACATGATCGCCATTTTCCTGGGCGTTTTGGAGCTCATGAAGATGCGGCGCATCGTTCTGGTGGAAAATCAGACCGAGGGCTCGGTCTTCGGGGTCGATACTCAATTTTTCCTGGGAGAGGATCCTCTCCCGGAGGAGCCCGCCGCCGAGTCCCCCTCAGAGGACGGCGCAGAGCTCAATACCGCATCAGAGGAGGTGAATGCCCGTGGCAAGTGAAAAAAGCGCTCCCGACGCAGGCGAGCTTTTGGGCTCTGTGCAGGACGTGGAGCGCGCCGTGGAGGCCATCCTGTTCGCCGCAGGCTATCCCGTCAAGTACGAAAAGCTGGCCGAGGTCATCGGTCTTTCCATGCGGGATCTCAAAAATCTGATCGCCCGCATGGCCAAGGGCTACGAGCAGAGGGGGATCCAGCTTCTGCTCTACCCCGACACCTGCCAGCTCACCACCAAGGAGGTCTTTGCCCCCTACATTCGGGAGGCGCTGGGCATCAAGCGGGGCGGCAACCTGTCGGCGTCCTCGCTGGAGGTGCTGGCGATGGTTGCCTACAACCAGCCCGTCACCCGCTCCTACGTGGACATCATCCGCGGTGTGGACAGCTCCTACGCCGTCACCTCCCTGCTGGATAAGGGGCTGATCGAGGCCGTCGGACGGCTGGATGCCCCCGGCCGCCCCATGCTCTACGGTACCACCGATAAGTTCTTACGGGTCTTCGGCCTGAATTCCCTGGCCGACCTCCCCGAGACCGAGGCGCTGGATACCGCCAATTCCGCTAAGACCGCCGAAGCCGCCGAGGAAACCGACGGCGATCTCTCCGCCACCGCCTCCCGGGCAGAGGAGGCAGCCGCCGATCTTCCATCTGCCGATCGTCAAGAAAAGGAGGGCAGCCCATGATTCCGCTGATCGTCATCGGTTGTATCATTCTGTTTTTCGTGTTCCTGTTCACCGTCCACGCCTACATCACCATCGCAATGACCGACGATATGGCGCTGACCGTGCGGGTGCTGGGAATCCCCATCAAGATACTGCCGAAAAAGCCCAAAACCTACAACATTAAAAAGTATACCCTGAAAAAAATTCGCAAGCGGGATGCCAAGGCGGCGAAGAACGCCGTCAAGAAGGCCGAAAGCAAGAAGAAAAAGGCCGCCGCCAAAGCGAAAAAGAAGGAAGAAAAGAAGGCCGAGCTGGCCAAGCTCACCAAAGAAGAGCTCCGCGCCCGCAAGGAAAAGAAGAAGGCGGGACGCCCTGCCCTCACCGACCTCATCCCCCTCGCCTGCAACACCCTGGGTCTGTTCTTCTCCCGCTTCTTCGGAAAGCTCCACATCAAGGTCGCCATGCTCCACGTCCGCGTGGGCGCGGCGGATGCCATGCAGGCCGCCATCATCTACGGCGTCGCCAACCAGGCCGTCCAGTACTTCATGGAGTTCCTCCGCAAGATCTGCACCGTCAAGAGCCTCGGCAATGCCGATATCCGCATCGAGCCGGATTTCCTGTCCGACAAGATCGAGTTCGAGTTCAACGTGACCGTCCGCGTCAGCATCGGCAACCTGCTGGGCGCGCTGTTCAAGGCGGGCTGGCACTTCCTCGTGGGCTTCATCAAGATCAAGCCCGACCCGAACCACCCCAAGGGCGTAAAGCCCCCGAAGGCTCCCAAGCCCGAGCGGGCGCCCCGCCCCGCTTCCCCCGAGCCCCGGGCGTAAGATCCCCTTGTATCCCTTTTATAGAAAATAAAATCCCATAAAAGAAAGGAAAAACCACCATGTCTACCACCAACGAGACCAAGCTGCAGGACGTCATCCAGACCTCTCTGCAAAACATCAAGAACCTCATCGACACCAACACCATCATCGGTACCCCCTACACCCATCCCTCGGGCACCGTGATCATCCCCGTGTCCAAGGTGTCCATGGCCTACGCCACCGGCGGTCTGGACTACGTCGGTAAGACCGACCCCAACGCCAAGCCCCAGAACTTCGGCGCAGGCGGCGGCACCGGTCTGACCATGCAGCCCATCGGCTTCCTGGTTATCGACGCCGCAGGTACCGTTGAGATGCTCAACGTCGGCGTGAAGAATCCCTCCGATCCCATCGAGCAGATCGCCGATATCATCGAGCGCTCCCCCGAGATCATTGCCCGCGTCAAGGCTCTGCTTGGCAAGGATAAGACCGAGGAGTAATCCCGAAAAGTCCTGTCCAACATCTTGTCCGTAAAGCGCGGACAAGGCGCATAATCCTTCCCGTCCGTCCGTATAGTGGAGCAGGGGAATCTTTCGGATTCCGCGTATTTCCATTACCTACGGAAGGACGGGAATGTTCATGTACGAGAAAAAGCAAAAACCATCACACCATACGGCGGCGCGGGTGGCCTGCGTGATCCTGGCCGCCTTGACTGCGGCCGCGGCGCTCCTGGGCGTGTTGCCTGTCGAGGCTGAAACGACCGCCTCCTGGACAGCCGAGCGCAGCGGGGACGTCTGCCTCCCCGCCGGCGATGCCCCCCTGCCGTCGGCGCCCGCCGGGATCTCCGCCCGCGCGGCGGTGCTCATGGAGGCCGGCTCCGGCGAGGTGATCTGGGGGCAAAACGCCCACACCCGCCTTCCCATGGCCTCCACCACCAAGATCATGACGGCGCTCGTGGCCTTGGAGCAGATGTCGCCCCACGAAAAGGTCACCATCCCCGCCGAGGCGGTCGGCGTGGAGGGCTCCTCCATCTACCTTACACAGGGGGAGGTTCTGACCTTAGAGCAGCTTCTCTACGCCCTGCTTCTGGAATCCGCCAACGACGCGGCCGCGGCCATCGCGGCGGCGGTGGCGGGCAGCGTGGAGGAGTTCGCCGTACTTATGAACCGAAAGGCCGCCGAGCTGGGACTATCCGACACGCATTTCGTCAACCCGCACGGGCTGGATCATGACGAGCACTACACCACCGCCTATGAGCTGGCCGTGATCACCCGCGCGGCGCTGGAGAATCCCGCCTTCCGTGAGATCTGCTCCACCCGACGCAAGGTCATCCCCCTGCGCGAGGGCTCCGCCGAGGAGGGCGCCCGTCTCCTGCTCAACCACAATAAGCTCCTGAACAGCTACGAGGGCTGTATCGGGGTCAAGACGGGATTCACCAAGCGCACCGGGCGCTGTCTGGTCTCCGCCGCCGAGCGGGACGGCGTGACGCTCATCGCCGTGACGCTGAACGCGCCCGACGATTGGCGGGATCACACCGCCCTTCTGGATTATGGCTTTGCCCTGTACGAATCGGCGGAGCTCTGCCCGACGGGCTTTTACAACGCGCCGCTGTGGCTGGTATCGGGCGAGCAGGAATACACCATGGCCGAAAACACGGCGGAGCTGACCCTCCCTCTGCGGCGGGATCACGGGGATATCACCTGCGTCGTGGAGCTTCCCCGCTTTGAGTTCGCACCGCTCCGCGCAGGGGAGAGCGTAGGCGCGCTGGTGTTCTATG
>JAZQXS010000345.1:0-2564 GCA_045633025.1 Eubacteriales bacterium
GTTTTAAAGTTTTAGGTGTTCTTAGAACTTTTTTTCAAAAGTGTTCTATTCCGTCGGAGACACGCTCCCCCCGCACTCCCTCACATCCCCCGAAAGGATTCCCTCTATGTTTGAAAAACTCATTCCCATCGCGGCGAAATATGAGGATATTGAATTTCGCCTGTCCCTGCCCGAGACGTCCTCTGACCCTGCGGTCTACACGGCTCTGATCAAGGAATATCACAATCTGACTCCCCTGGTGGAGGCCTACCGCCTGTATCGGGGGCTGGAGGATGCCCGCGCCGAGGCGCTGGAGCTGTCCACCATGGCGGACGACCCCGAGCTGCGGGATCTGGCCTTTGACGAAGCCGAAATGCTCAAGGGTAAGCTGGAGGAGGCGGCCGAGGAATTGCAGAAGCTGCTCATCCCCAAGGATCCCGAGGACGATTGCTCGGTCATCGTGGAGCTTCGCGCGGGAACGGGCGGCGAGGAGGCCGCCCTGTTCGCCGCCGACCTGTTCCGGATGTACAGTATGTACGCCCAAGCCCAGGGCTTCAAGGTCAGCATCACCTCCGCCACCGAGACCGAGCTGGGGGGATTTCGCGAGGTGACCTTCCTCGTGGAGGGCAAGGGGGCTTACTCCCGCTTCAAGTTCGAGTCGGGCGTCCACCGCGTCCAGCGCGTCCCCGCCACCGAGTCCCAGGGGCGCATCCAGACCTCCGCCGCCACCGTGGCGGTGCTTCCCGAGGTGGAGGACGTGGAGATCGAGATCAAGGACTCTGATCTGGTGTTCGAGTCCTGCAAGTCCAGCGGCGCGGGCGGTCAGCACATCAACAAGACCGAGTCCGCCGTTCGCCTGACCCACAAGCCCACGGGCATCGTCATCGAGTGCCAGCAGGAGCGCTCCCAGTTCCAGAACAAGGACAGGGCGCTGGAAATGCTGAAGGCCAAGCTCTACCACATCAAAAAGACCGAGCAGGACGAGGCGCGCGCCTCCGCCCGCAAGTCCCAGGTGGGCTCGGGGGATCGGAGCGAGAAGATCCGCACCTACAACTACCCCCAAAGCCGCGTCACCGACCACCGCATCGGCCTCTCCCTCTACGATCTGGACGGCTTCATGAACGGAGATATTTCCCCCATGATCGAGGCGCTGACCGCCGCCGATACGGCGGAGAAGCTGAAGAACCAAGACGCCGAAAACTGATTTTCTCCAAGGAGTAAACTGCTTTGCAAACCAAGATCATACAGATACCGAACGGAGTGCTCCCCCGCGCCGACATTGAAGCCGCCGCCGCCGTCATCCGAGCGGGCGGCCTGGTGGTATTCCCCACCGAGACAGTCTACGGGCTGGGCGGAAACGGTCTGGACGCCGAGGCGTCCATGAAGATCTACGCCGCCAAGGGGCGCCCCTCGGATAACCCCCTCATCATCCACGTGGCCCAGCCCGAGGATGCCTACGGCTACGTTCTGGCCGACGAGATCACCCGCCCCCTGTACGAAGCCCTCGCCAAGGCCTTCATGCCCGGGCCTCTGACCGTCATTCTCCCCAAGCGGGATTGCGTCCCCTACTCCACCACGGGCGGGCTGGACAGCGTGGCGGTGCGGTGCCCCTCGCACCCCGTGGCTCACGCCCTCATTGAGGCGGCCGGCGTTCCCGTGGCCGCCCCCTCGGCCAACCTGTCGGGCAAGCCCTCCCCCACCTGCGCCGCCCACGTCATCGACGACCTCTCGGGGCGGGTGGATATCATCATCGACGGCGGAGACTGCGACATCGGGCTGGAATCCACCATTGTCAAGATCGACCGCGACGAGGCGGGCGCTTACCTGACCCTGCTCCGCCCCGGCGGCATTACCTACGACGCGCTGACCTGCGTTTGCGACCGGGTAGAGATCGCCCGCGCCGTGTCCGAGCAGCTCGCCAAGGATGAGCGCCCCCTCTCCCCCGGCATGAAGTACCGCCACTACGCCCCCACGGCGCCGCTGGTGCTTCTCGCGGGCAAGGACGAGGACGTGCTGGCCTACCTGCAACAGCGGCAGGGCGAGGTCAAGTGCGCCATTTTGTGCTACGACGAGGAAATCCCCTTCCTGAAGGACGAGAGGCTTTTACCCGTCGGCGGGCGGGATGACATCGCCCGGCACGCCAAGACCCTGTTTTCCAGACTCCGCGAGGCAGACGGCACCGATGCCGAGATCATCTACGCCCACCTGCCCGACAAGAGCGGCTTGGGTCTGGCGCTCTACAACCGCATGATCCGCGCTGCGGCGCATACCATTCTGCGGGTGTAAAGAGAACAGGAGAACGCACAGGGGCTTTGCCCCATCCCCCACTTAAGGTGCTTTTTCGAGAAAAAAAGCACCTTAAGAATCCTTAAAAAGCTTTTTAAATTGATTGTTATTGTATATAGTAGAATAGGATTTTAGAATATGGCTAAGAAGAAGAAAGTATCTGTGATCGAAGAATTACCCCCGGCTCCGATTCGGTATCAGCCCATCACCGAGACGCTGGAGACCAACTACATGCCCTACGTCATGACGGTCATCGTCTCCCGCGCCATCCCCGAAATCGACGGCTTCAAGCCCTCCCA
>JAZQXS010000346.1:0-2276 GCA_045633025.1 Eubacteriales bacterium
TCTTCTGCGTGACCCGCTACGGCTGGGGCTGGAAGAATTTCGTAGCCGAGGCCAACACGGGTAAGGGACTCAAGGTGCGTCCTTGGATGCGGTGGTTTATGACCATTGTTATTCCTGCCATTATCATCATGATTTTTGTCATGGGTCTTATTACCTTTGATTTTGCGCGGTAAAACGTGAATCGACAATCGACAATCGACAATCAATAAAAGGTGCCAGGCTTTTATGCTTGGCACCTTGAATTTTTAGGTCAGGTAAGGCTTGCTTCGATGTTGAGAATTGTACCAAAAGCGTGTCGGCCTTCTGATCATATCGTATGCAAATAGTAAGAACCCCATAAAATAGGGCTGGGGACTGAACTTGTAAACCCGCATGTCACGGTCGTCCAGCTCAATGGTCTCGGTCCAGATATGGCCGTATTTTTTCATGATGGCAAGAATTTCCAACGCTCTTTCCTCGGTTATACTTAATTCACGAACCAGCAACTGCTCGGTAAAGGACTTTTGAGGAGACCGTTTATAGCACAGGATAAAAGCTCGGAATACATCTTCCTGTCCGAGGTCGCGGAATAGGGCGCAGTAATCCACTCCGTCCAGTATCTTTGGAAGCAATCCCTCCTGCTCGGGCATTAGGAAAAAGAAGTTGGCGAAGCCACCGATTCCCATGTGCGTGTAGCCTGCATCTGTTTGAAGGGTAGAATAGGCTGCGGAGTCAGGCATTTCCCGCTGGATGTCCTCCAGCGGATAATCGTCGTCGAAAACATCTCCAAAAAACGCCTTCTCCATGACCCAGCACAATTCAAATCCGATTCGAACCCGCTCCTCCTCCGGCGTGCTGATGATCTTTTCTGCCAATGCCTTCTCCACGTTCTTCGCCATCACCTCCCGCCCGAACAGCGCGTCAATGGTCACGCCAAAGAAATCCGCAACGGCGGGGAACAGCTCGGCGTCGGGAACACCGCCGTTTTCCCACTTGGATACCGCCTGGGCAGATACACCCACCGCGCGGGCGAGGTCATCCTGGGTCGCTCCCTTGGCCTTCCGCATACGGGCAATATTGGCTCCGATATTTTGAATACTCATGGTTTTCTCCTTTTTTTTAGATCAATTTCGTGATCGCGCTTTCACTGTCCTTATTATACCACAATCCGCGGTTGATTGCAAGAGAGGCGATATTGTCGAAATTCAACCGTGAGTTGTGCGCTGTCAAGACGGACAACCGCGGGTTGACAAAAGTGTGCCGCATGACGGAATGAAATTTTGCATCCAAGAAAAAACCGCCCGAACATAGGCACGGGTTCTAAAGGACAGAAAAAAGCCGATATGGATTTTATTCCGTATCGGCTTTTTTCTTGTATCACCACTTTCGGTGGTGAGTAAGTGCGCACTTGCGGGCGGATTATTTAAGCCTCCCTCCGAGAGGGAGGTGGCACGCGAAGCGTGACGGAAGGAGCCTGCGTGACTTTGAATTTAGAATAACTTCAACGCGACGCGCTCTCCCTCAGTCGCCTACGCCGACAGCTCCCTCCCGGAGGGAGCCTCTGTCAGTAGCCGCTTATTAAAGTGTTGTTCCATTGAGAAAAACTGTCCTTAGGAACACAACGCCAATCTGTCGGGGGATTTTGTTGTCTTTTGAAAAAGCTTGACCAAAACTTTCATCGCAAGCTGATACGATGCATCAGCTTTGGCGTGTCACGCCAAAACCTTCACAATGCGGTGCTCCTCAACGCCAATCACCGCGGTGCTTTGTGCGGCGGCACCCTTGAGGATCAATTTGGACTCCGGCTTGGTGAAGGTCAGACAGTTGACGATATTTCCCTCGCCCTCGATCACCACGTCATTGTCAACCACGTTGCCGACCACGGCGTTCTCGCTTCCGCAAAGCACGATGGACTCACGGGAGGAACGCTGGAACACGTTGTTCATGATCTGGCTCTTCTTGGCGATCATATGAAGACCGATGGCAGGAGTCTTGTAGACCGTCTTGTCGGAATTGGTCTTGGCATCGGGCTCAAAATACCAGAAGGTACCCGCATCGTCAACCTTGTTGTTCATAAAGGTGGACATCTGAACGCGGTTCAAAAAGACCGCCGCAGGCTCGGTTCCCGCAATATGATTTGCGCCGCAGTTTCTTACAAAATGGGTATCGCAAATCTCCAGATTGGAGATGCGGAATCTTTCATCGGGGCTGGTGGCGTAAAAGCCGAAGGAAGGCGTATCACCCACGATGCAACGGTGGAAACGGGTGTAATAAGACGCACGGGTGGCAAAATAGAA
>JAZQXS010000347.1:0-5633 GCA_045633025.1 Eubacteriales bacterium
GTCCAGCGGTAGGTGTACTCAATGAAGTGGTTGCGCACCTCCTCGGACTGGTTGGCAAACCAGCCGATCTGATCGAAGCCCCACCACTGCCAACGGGCAACGGCATGGCGGCCGCGCTTTTCGATGGCCTCCTCCACGGTGTCCTCACCGAACATCTTACCGCCCCAGTTGTCGTACTCCATGAGGTAGGGCATCTGCTCGCCCGACCAGCCGTTGGGGTTCTCGCCGCCCTCGCTGAAGCCCTCACGCACCAGCACCAGGCGCTGACCCTCGTAATGCTCCAGAGGCGCACGGGTGAAGGGCATGGCGTGGTAGTCGAACAAGAGCTTGCCGTTGACGCTGACGCCGTGGGTATGCGCGTCCATGAGTACCTTATGACGGCGGCCGTGCTGAGCCGCGTAGTCGCGGATCATTTGGAAGAGCTCGTAGGTCTTCTTCATGCCCTTATCTTCAGCGGTGTAGAGGTGGATCTGACCCATGTGCAGAGCCTCATAGCCGCAATCGATGTACTTGGTGGCGCGATAGTAGAACCACATCCGCGCCTCGTCACGGTTCAGGTCGGGCATAGCGCCGCACTTGCCGGGGTGGCGGCCTGCGGGGAAATGCCAGTTGGTGTCGCCGTTTTCGGGCAGCATACGGGCATCCTGCCAGGAGAAGCAACGATTCTCCACGGGCTTACCGAAGGCCTCAAAGACGTAGGCGGGGATCTTCTGGGTATTCATCTGCAGGGTCACGATCTCGAACACGCAGGCCTGCAGGATGATCTCGGGATCCTGGGCGTGAACGGCATCGGCCAAAGCCTTGGATTTGGCGAAATGGGTCTCGTCGTTCTCCAGCATGTACCAGATTCCCGAAGCGCGGCCGATGAACTTCACGCCCATACGCTTGATGGCGCGGAGATCGTCCTCCAGCGTCTCGGTCTCGAACAGAGAACTGGCGGTCACGGCGCGGGAAAGATAGCTTTCCAGCACCTCGCGGCTCATATTGCCGTCAAATTGAAAATTCAGATTCATAGGGGTCTCTCCGTTTTCGTGTATTTGGGGCGTTGCTCACGCCTTGAGGATCTTCTCGCCGTAGGCCTCGTTGTAGTCAGCGATCAGCTTCTTGGCAAGGGAGTAGGAATTGATGAGAGGATGGGTCATGAGCGCCTCGATGGCCTTCTCCTCGTTGCCCTCGCGGACAGCCTCAACGGTCAGACGCTCGTAGCGCTTGATGAGGCGGATGTAGAGCTCGCACATAGTGGGCACGGTCTCCTGTTTCACAGGCTCAATACCCCGCTTGGAGACGTTACAGGTCACCTCGACCACATCCTCATCCGACAGGAAGGGGATACAGCCCTGGTTCAGGATGCTGAGCACAAGGGTACGGCCGGTCTCGCTCTGCATACCCTCGATGCAATCCAGCATAACACCGGCGTAGCCCATACCCTCGGGAACGGGCAGGGAGCCCTTCTCCAGCATGGGACGGTTGGCCGAGCCGGACTCGATGGACATGTAGCTGTTCTCACGGAGCTGCATGTAGTACAGGAAGATCTGCAGAGCCTCCTCGGGGTCTGCGTCGATGTCCATGGCCTTGAGCTCCTTCATCATCTGGATATTGACCTTCTCAATGGTCTGGCCGCGGGTCATATCGGACTTATTGATGTTGGCGAGAGCCTTCTCGCGGTGGTAATAGTAGTAGAGATACTCGTTGGGGATCATGCCGGTCTGGCGAACCACCTCGCGGTCGAAGATCTTCAGCTCATGAATGCTGGACATGAAATCATCGTCCGCAATGAGCTTGGGCATGATCTCCTCACCGTTCACCTGTACGCTCTTGACCCAGGACAGATGGTTGAGACCGAAGAACTCCACGTACATCTCCTCCTCGGTAACACCCAGCTTATCGCACATGCGGTATTTCAGACTGCTGGGCGCGTCGCAGATACCGATGATGCGGTGATGACCTGCGCTGTGGAGCGCCTGGGTCACCAGACCCGAGGGGTTGGTGAAGTTGAAGATCCATGCATCGGGCGCGTACTTCTCGATGAGCTCGCAGTACTCCATCAGCACGGGGATGGTACGGACAGCCATGGAAAAGCCGCCGACACCGGTAGTCTCCTGGCCGATGACGCCATTACCCAGCGCCACAGACTCGTCCACCACGCGGGAGTGGTCGCCGCCGACGCGCAGAGTGGTCACGATGTAATCCATGCCCTTGATGGCCTCCACAGCCTCGTAAACCTCGCGAACCACCAGATCCTTCCCTTCACGCTTGACAACGTGACGGCAGAGCTTGGCGATGATGGAAAGCTTTTCATGGTCGATATCGTACAGAACGACCTCGTCGATGTTGAGCTTCTTGTAGCGCTTCAAAAGACCGTTGATGAAGATGACGGTACGCACGCCTGCGCCGCCGATAACACCGATTTTCATATATGTATCCTCCGGAATTTTTAATTGTCTTTTTGAATGGTAAATGGGATCAAGCCTCGTATTCCGCGCTCAAAATCCAGCTTTCAAGCTGATCGCGGAAGGGGAATCCGGTATTGCCGCCCAGCATGGAGGCTGACAGAGAGCCGCAACCGTTGCCGCGCTTCAGGCACTCGTCCACAGGCATACCGCTGACGAAGCCGTACACGAAGCCCGCGTTGAAGGAGTCGCCGGCGCCGGTGGTATCCATGACCTTGACCTTATAGGTGGGGGCGGTATAGACCTGACCGTCCTTAACGGCCAGAGCACCCTTCTTACCCAGCTTGATGACCGCCATACCGGCCTTCTCGGCCAGCTTGCGCGCGCCCTCCTCGATGTCGTCGCAACGGGTGTAGTGACGGCATTCGGTCTCGTTCATGAACAGCACATCGATCATGGGCAGAAGGTCAAAGATGCCCTCGTACCACACACCGGTGGTATCCCAGCCCACGTCAAAGGAAACGGTCACGTCTCCCAGCGCGTGGATCTTCTGCAGCATATCCAGATATTCGTCGTGGTTGGTCAATCCCTCGTAGCCGGTCACGTGAACGTGCTTCGCCCCGGGAAGCTGGGCGAGATCCATGTATTTAAGGGACAGGCCTTCGTTGGTACCGCGGTAGGTGAGGAAGCAACGATCCTTCTGGGTGGTAAAGCTGATGGAAATGCCGGTCTTTTTTGTATCGCTGTCCAAAAGCAGGCTGTCATCCACACCCAGCTCACGGAACAGCTTGCGGATGTACGCGCCGTACATATCCTTGCCGATGCTTCCCTGGAACACAGGAGTGAGTCCCAGCTTGGCCAGACCCAAGGTAAAGAGAGCGGCTCCGCCGCCCACAAATGTCTCCATCACCGGCACGTCCACCTCCGACCCAAAGGGGGGCAGGCTCTCCACGCCGGGCACCACAAGGTCGATGTTTACGTCACCGTACACATAAACGTCCCATTTCTTTTGCATAATCCAATTGACTCCTTTCGGATTTTTTCGCCGGCCGACCAAACGAATCAGTCGTCCGAGCTTTGGGCATAAGTTTTCACAGTTATTATAATATAATTCACAAAAAATTTCAATAGGTGATGCCAACAATTTTCAAAATAGTAACATTTCGCGCGCGCAGTTGGCTCTGCGCGGACGAGGGATCATGGCAACGCATCCCCCTCAAAATCGGGATACGCCTTGAATTATTCACCGCTTTGTGATATAATATGATCGGACGCGCTTATATATAGAAAGGGGGTATTATATACCATGCCAATTCCTGCATTACAACAAAGGAAACTGGAAATTGATTCTTTTGTTGAAAATAAAACTTTTGAGGACGACAAATTGGTGTACTCTTTTGTTCTGAACCTATATAGCAACAAAGAAATAGACGAGTGTATCGATTATGTAAAAATGCTTTGCGCCCATAAACACGAAAAACATCTTATGTATTATAAATTATGGTATGTTTCATTACTATATCTGCGCGGATATTTTGAAAAAGCAAAGCAAGAGTTTTTTTCGTTACAAATAAACACGATTTCAGATCACATCAAAGCTTTTTATCTAAAGAAGCTTGGATTTGATGAGTTATATGATAAATTTATCACGAAAGAAACAAACCATTTTGTTTTTCACATACATCCGAGCCGCTACGAAAAGCAAGAGGATATCCATCACAAAATCGAGCGCCGCGAATTAGGATACGAATTGGTGGGTAAAGGCTTCTTTGGAATCTCTCTTGAAAGAAAAATTCACTATTTTTTATGGAACGACGAAAAAATGAAGAATTACTTTGGCAATTCTCAAACATGCTCGTGCTATGGTGTTATTCAGGAGGGGGAATACAACAGAGATTGGCATGAGTCAACGCACGTTTATAATTACCTGTATGGGATGGAGAGACCGAAAGCATTTGTTTTGGAAGGGATAGCCGTATATAACGATGGTCTAAAAGGATCTGTACGTTTGAACTATGCTCAAGCAGCCTATCAAAAGTTAGGGGTTCCCCCGAACATTCGTGGATGGTGGCAAGACGCAGAAGCGTTTAGAAAAACGAACTCTTGGATTACATATACAACAGCAGGATATTTCATACTGAAATTGCGAAGCAAGTACGGAAAAGAAAAGCTCCTGCAATTGGCAAAATTTCAAACTTTTGAGGATGCCTGCCAAATATATGGCGCGGATGAGCTTCTAACCACGATTAACGAAACCGAAAAAGAAATAATGATGAATCAATAATATATGTGTAAGCCTCCGATAGGTGCAATTCCTGTCGGAGGCTATTTTCATCTCTTACTATTAAAGTTGGGATACTCAAATAAAACAAATAATCCGAACGACTCTCCAAGTACGAGAATGTTCGGATTATTTTCATGTGTCTATGAAGGGCGAAAAGACTATGTAGAAAAAATCGTTGTCACAAAAGGATTTTTTACCCGGATGTCACACAACCCCAAAATCCACGCTACGCTTTTCGAACCCCCTCCCCAAGCTTTATACAAGACTCCTAAACCGGGAGATCAGACAAGAGTTTTTTGAATCAAGAATTTTTACAGCTCCTATATGCGTGATTATCGATTTGTATGCTCGGCTTGTCGTTTCCTACCATAATCCTTGATTACTTCAAGGAACATCGGTACTCTTTTTTGTGAGGCGGTTATACAAGCCTGGCACTGGTCGTGTGACGATGGTCTGATTCACAAATTGGGATTCTGATATAGAGCGAGGACTGGCGAAAAGAATCATTAGCCCTCAAAAGTTGAGTCGCAGAAATCAAAGAAAAAGCGATTACGGCTTCATTACCTTGATAAAACGGAACATTTCATCAGGCCCTTCGTCGGGATCGTGCTTTTCATCCTCGAATATTATGTGCTCGGGCTGAAAATATTCACACCAAAACTGATCGATTTGAAAACCGCACTTGTTTACGTAAAAATGGATATTGCGCTTTTCAAAATAGGGAGTGCAGGTTTCCCATACTTTGGTCTCGGGATGCAGAGCCTCAACCGCCTGCCACGCGCCGTAGCCGATACCTTTGCTGTGCGCTTCGGGCAGTACAAAGAGAATATCCAAGTGGTTATGATGCGTTTCGTTGTCAATCGTGAGTATCAGACCACCGACCTTCTCACCGGCAAGCATAATTCGGTAGGTTTCGCTTTTGGGATTGTCGATGGATTTTTCAATGGTTGTGCGAGAGA
>JAZQXS010000348.1:0-18544 GCA_045633025.1 Eubacteriales bacterium
GCGAGACGCTCCAGACCCATACCGGTGTCGATGTTCTTCTGCGCCAGCTCGGTGTAGTTACCGTTGCCGTCGTTGTTGAACTGGGAGAATACGTTGTTCCAGATCTCCATGTAGCGGTCGCAGTCACAGCCGGGCTTGCAATCGGGGGAGCCACAGCCGTACTTCTCGCCGCGGTCGAAGTAGATCTCGGAGCAGGGGCCGCAGGGGCCGGAGCCGTGCTCCCAGAAGTTGTCGGCCTTACCCATGCGCACGATGCGCTCGGCGGGAACACCCACCACGTTCAGCCACAGCTCGTAGGCCTCCTCGTCGTTCTCGTAGATGGAGGGCCAGAGCAAACCCTCGGGGATCTCCAGGGTCTTGGTGAGGAACTCCCAAGCCCACGGAATGGCCTCGTTCTTGAAGTAGTCGCCGAAGGAGAAGTTACCCAGCATCTCGAAGAAGGTACCGTGGCGGGCGGTGTGACCCACGCGCTCCAGGTCGGGGGTACGGATGCACTTCTGGCAGGTGCAGACGCGGTTGCGGGGAGGGATCTCCTCGCCCGTGAAGAACTTCTTCATGGGCGCCATACCCGAGTTGATGAGCAGGAGGGAGGGGTCATTGTGGGGAACCAGGGGGTAGGAGGGGAGACGGAGGTGATCCTTCGACTCAAAGAATGCGAGATATTTTTCGCGCAAATCGTTCAGACTTGTCCATTTCATGGGAAAATACACCTTTCTGAAAAAATAAATTACCACCCTCCATTATACCATATCTTTTCGCATAAATCAAGACGGAGGAATGAAAATTTCTCGTTTTTTTTGTACTTTTTTTCAGGAAAAGAGACGAAAAAGGATTTGCACGGAAAAGCTTTGGGATGTGGCGAGGGGGAACCCTCTTTCAAGAAGGCTCCCCCAAAAAAGTATTTACATTTCCCACCCGGCGAGCCATTGCTCGAATTCCAAGTAGATGGCCTGCATTTCGGCCGTCAGCTCCTCACCGATGTTGAGGGTGTAGATCTTGTCCTGCGTACCGAATTTCTCCACGTACTGGATTTCGTAGGTGTAGTTGCCCGCATCCAATTCGGCGATGGCCTTCTCGGCCAAAGCTTGCGCCCGTTGGATGTTCGCAACCAGATCCTCGAACGCGGTGGGGTCGACGGCCCGCACCTGCGCGATCAGGTTCTCAAAGTAGCCCTCCTTGTAGCCGTAGTTCCATTGAGCGCCGTCGGTCTTCAGGAAGTAGAGTGCGTCGGTGTCATAGAGGAAGTAGCCGGGCACCGTCTCGCCTGCCTCGTTCACGTAGGAATTCACGAAGTAGGTGTTCCAGCAACAAACAAAGTTGAGATAATCGTACATGGCGTAGATGCTGCTGATGACCTCCGAATTGGCGATCTTCTGCCACAGAGCCATATTTTCGGACAGCTCCTCGGATTTGAGGATGGTGTAGGTAGCGTCCACGATCTTGAAGTTGAACTCATAGCCGTACTTGTCGGTAAAGGGTTCGTCCTCCTTTTCCGCTACCTCCAACGTGCCCACTACCTTAATGGCTTGGGTGGTGTAGGCGAAGGAGTCTCCCTCGGCGGCGTAGACCGCCATGGTGTTGGAAAGCTGGGAGGTGTTGGGGACGCAGAAGGGACAGCTCTGGTAGGGCAGATTCATCAAAAAGATATATCCGCCGTCCACGGGAGAGCTTGTGGCCATGTAGCCGTTGATGGTGACTGTCTGACCGTCCATGCTTTTCAGATCCTCATAGGAGGTTGCGGATTTGAAGCTGAGCTTGTGCGCCTCGCCCGCGTTGGCGGGCGTTTTGTCACAGGCTGTCGCGCAGAAGATAAGCAGTAGACAGAGAGCCAAAGCAAAGAGCTTGGTAAAGATATTTCTCATAGGTAACCTCCGGTTTTATCAACCCGCAATGCTATCTTTGCGGGAAGCGCAGAACGTCCAGATCATGGTGGGCAGAATGCTGATCAGGAAGATACCCGCCAGAATGACCAGCTCGATGGGATAGACCTTTCCGCGATTCAAAACCACGCCCATAGAGGCAACGTAGTTCCCCATAAGTCCCAGACACAGCCGAGACAGCCCGAAGGCCAAAAGGGTGGATACCAGTCCGGTCAAGCTGTTCTGGATAATGTAGAGAAGATTGATCTTTTTCATGCTGATACCAATGAGCCGCATGAGGGTGATCTCCTTGGCGGAGTGATACATGTTCAGCAGGGTAATGATGGAGATGATCATGACGTTCATGACAAGGATCACGGCGCACAGGATGAAGGTAATGTATTTGGTGTTGTCAGCGTCGTTGAGCACGTCGCGAACCACTGCCATAGGCTCAATGGCCTGGAGGGTGTAGGATTCGCCGTCGGCGGTGGTGAAGATCTTGCCGTCATATTCGCCGGCGAGCTGCATGGCGTAGGCGGGATTCTTGGTGTTGACCAGGATCGCGCAGACCGTGCCGCCGTGGTGATGCTCTTCCTCGCCCTCGGCAGTGTGCTCTTCTTCTCCTTCATGCTCTTCGCCTTCCTCGGCGCCATGGTCATGCATCGCCCACAGGGTTCGGAGCTGGGTAAAGACCACGTTATCAAAGGAGGAATGGCTCTCCTCCAGAATACCCACCACGGTCAGTCCTTGGGTGTGGGTGTCCAGACCGCTGGCCGAGTGGCTGGTGTAAATGGTATCGCCCACCGACAGCTCGTTGACCTTGGCGACTTTTGCGCCTACAACTACCTGCAGAGTGGCGGTATCATCGAACATAGTGCCTTGGGCAACAGTTTTGCCGTTCAGGTATGCGGAGGTGGTGCCCACCACGTCGGAGCCGTTGTAGCTGTCTGCCATGGCGAAGGGAATGACCGAGGAAACGCGGGTACCGTCCATTTGAAGCTCGTTGACAACCGAGTAGGGGATGGTGCCCAAGGGGGAGTCGGTGAAATACATGGTGTTCATGGCGAGCTGGGTCTGGCTGCCCGCAGGACCCACGATGACCGAGTAGTAGCCGGCGCCCGAGGTGATGCCCTCGTCGATTTGGGAGGCTACGTTGTAGGCCAGCACGCCGATGCCGGCCGAGAGAGTGATGGAAAGAACCACCAGAATGATCTGTACCTTCTTGATGGCCATGTTCTTCAAAGCGAATTTCAGCATATCAGCAGCCCTCCTTTTCGTCGTCGGTCATATCTCTTTGGCCGTCTGTCATGTCGTTCATATCGATGACGGCATCGAAATATTTGGCGAGTCGCTCATCGTGGGTGACAGCGATGAGGGTCTTTCCTTCTGCAATACGGGTCAGCTCGCGGATGACCTGCTCGCCAATGGCGAAATTGAGGTTGCCCGTGGGCTCGTCTGCGAGGATGATGTCGGGGGACTTGACCAGCGCGCGGGCGATGGCCACTCTCTGCTTCTGACCGCCCGACAGATGCTTGATCTTGCTGTTCTTTTTCTCGGACAAACCGAGGGATTCCAGAAGCGCTCCTGCTCCCGAGGTGTCCACGCCCTCCAGGCGGAGAATGTTGATGTTGTCCATGACGGTCATTTCGTCAATGAGCTTGAAGTCCTGGAAAATGTAGCCGATGTGGCGAATGCGGAAGGCATCCTTTTCCCGCTGGCTCTTTTGGCTCATGTTTTCGCCGTCAATGATAATGGAGCCGTGGGTGGGGGCGAGGATACCCGCAATCATGTTGAGCAGGGTAGACTTGCCGCACCCCGATGCGCCGAGAAGCATGTAGGACTTTCCGCTCTCGAAGCAGATGTCCTTATAGTCGATGGCAGTTTCGTTTTGGAACTGCTTGGTTACGGATTGAATTTCAATCATGTTTGATAAGATCCTTTCTAATTGATGTAGTGTGTGGTGGGTGTCCGCGCACGGTATCAATTAGACATCTTATCCATCAACTGCACCGGTGTTTCGGATGCAGTCCGTTGGGGGCTGTGTTCCCGGATGGCCGAGCTGTCTGATGGAAGGAACAGACCGAACACGGCGGTGAGCGTCACAACAGGCAAAAGGCTGTGCAGCAGTCGTTCAATGACCGAAATCAAGGAGCAGATAACACAATCCTTGCTCATACAGCAATCGTGCTCGGCGGGTAACAAAGCCACTCCGACGGAGGACATCAGAAATATGAGCGCGATGCATACGCAGAGGATGGGGATAAGCCGTTTCATAACGTCCTCCTTTCTACCTTTATATTATGGAAACGGAACCGGATCAGCCCTCGTAAAGAGCCGCGCCGATGACCGTGCCAAAGCTGGAATTCTCGGGGATAATAAACCGAACGCCGAAGTTGGAGGAGAGTCCCTCGAATACGCGGCGGATGGGGGCAATGGTGGTGAGGTTGCCGGTCAGAACAATGTCGGAAATGCCTTTGCTCCGCGCGGCAAAAATGGCCATCATGAAAATGGTCTCGGCCACCATATTGGCAATACCCAGCGCAATATCGTGGCTGTCGGCGAGATCGCTGAGATTGCCGAAGTTGGAGGCGGTGAGGTTTGCGTTCATCTCGGGGAATTGCCCCTGCTGGGTAATATCCTTGATGGTGAGGTCGATCTTTGAAAGGTCGCCGCCCTCGCAGAGCTGCTCAATATGGGCGATGGTGTCTACGCCCAGGATTTTCTTTGTCAAGCCCAGCAGAGTTCCTCCGCCGACGCCTGTACCGCCCAGGTAATCAATGTCCGTGGTACCATCGGAGTTTCGCTTGGCGTGAACCAGAGCCGTACCCGTGCCCATGCTCACAATGATGGCTTCGTCCAATCCCGAAAGATATAGTCCGCCTAAGCCAACGCCCGAAAATTCGGGAACCGAACGGCATTCCAGGGAATAAATGGGGCCGGACAGGTAGGACGATCCCACTCCGGTGGTCATGATCCGACGGATATCCGCCAGCTCAAGTCCGTTTTCGGAGGTGTAGCGTCCCAAAGCTCCGTAGATGGAGGTGATGGGGTCGGTGGCGCGAACGAAAAGAGGGGACATCAAGGTGCGGGTGCCGTCAGGATGTAACCGAAAGCCAACGATCTTGGTGGTGCTTCCGCCCACGTCGATCCCCAGAACGACGGAGCAGCTATTCTTTTGCGCATGGTCTGCCATAGTCAGGAGTTCCTTTCCGAAGTGAGATTTATTGTAGTCATGTGAAATAATTTCGGGAAAAATTTCGCGAAAATAATTCGCAGATAAATATTATAGCACACTCTTGAAAAAAAATCAAGAATATGCTATACTATTCTCGGTGAAATTTTCGCGATATTTTTGTGAATACCCCAAAAATCAAATCTTTGGAGGATAGTTATGTCCGCATCCATTCTCGATTACGATAAAAATCTGGTCGTGGAGACATCCTGCGACCTGCCTGTATGCTTTTATTCGGTTCGTAACGCTCCCTTTGCCTTGTACGGTCTCTGTGACCCGCAGGACGGAGCCCCCTTCCATCGCCTGCCCAACGAGGTCGCGAAAGCGACCAATGACGGCGTAGCATGGCTTGCGTACAACACCTCGGGGGGGCGCGTACGTTTTCGTACCGATTCCCCCTATATCGTGCTGAAAACGAAAATGTCCGCTGTCAGTGTCATGCCTCACATGACCTTGATCGGGTGCTCGGGATTGGACGTCTACGTGACCACATCCGAAGGGGAACGCTACCAAGGCTCCTGTAAGATCGCCTGGGGTAACGATGCCGCCATCCGCGCAACTGAAAATCACGGCTATGCCAACGAGATCCACTTCGATGGGCGTTACAGCGGTATGAAGGACGTAACGGTGAATCTGCCGCTCTATAACGGCATGGACGAGCTGTACGTGGGTATTGCTCCGGAGGCAAGCCTGGAGGCCGCCGCGAGCTACCGCCCTCTGCCGCCTACCGTCTACTACGGCTCGTCCATCACCCAAGGCGGGTGCGCCTCCCGCCCCGGAAACAATTACCCGGCGATCCTCTCTCGTAAATTCAACGTTGACTTTCTCAACCTCGGATTTTCCGGAAGCGCCCGCGGTGAGCAGGCCATCGCGGACTACATCGCGGGACTATCCATGTCGGCCTTCGTCTACGCCTACGATCATAACGCCCCTACCGTGGAGCATCTGGCTGCTACCCATGAGTCCATGTACAGAACCATCCGCTCCGCCCACCCCGATATCCCCGTCATCTTCATCACCCGTCCGAAGCCTTATTATAATGATGAAGAAAAAGCGCGCCGCGATGTGGTTTTGGCTACCTACGAGCAGGCTCTTGCCCGAGGCGAGCGGGTGTACTTCGTGGACGGTGAGCACGTTTCGGATATCCTGGGCGGCGATGGTATTACGGTGGATGGTTGCCATCCCAACGATTTGGGATTTGCCTGCGTGGCCGCCGCATTGGAACCCATTTTCAAAGAAATCTACGGATGATATAAATAAAGGATTACAAAATAAACCATAAATTTACAGGAGCCTCGCAACGCTATGAATTATCCGAACCCTTCCATCGATGTGCTTCAATCGAAAAAGCTGTTCGTGTTTGACATGGACGGTACCATCTACCGAGGTAAGTACATCTTTGATTACGCAATTCGTTTCATCCATAACCTCCGCGCGGTGGGAAAGCGGGTGCTGTTCTGCACCAATAATTCATCCACCTCCACCGAGGCCTATGTGGAAAGTCTTACCCGTCTGGGCTTTGCGCCCACCGCCGACGAGATCATGTCCTCGGCAGATGCAACCGAGGCGTACCTCAAAGCCTATCATCCCGGCGCTCTGATCTACCTGATCGGAACTGAGTCCATGCAAAAGCAGTTTGCGGAGAGGGGCTTTCGTTTAGCCACGGGACAGGAGGAGCGGGTGGACGTGGTGGTCTCCAGCCTGGATACCGAATTGACCTACCAAAAGCTCAAGGACGGTTGCCGTTTTATCGCCGCAGGCGCAACCTTCCTGTCTACCCACCCCGATATCAACTGCCCCACCGACTACGGCTTCATGCCCGACAGCGGCGCCATCGCGGCGGTCATCATCGCCTCCACGGGGGTAGAGCCCCGCTATTTGGGCAAGCCCTCCGCCGAGATGATGGCGCTCATCGAGCAGAAAACGGGCATCCTCCGCGAGGATACCTGTATCTTTGGCGATCGACTCTATACCGACATCGCGCTGGGTACCCGCAACGGTGCCGCCTCGGTGCTGGTGCTGACGGGAGAGGGAACCTTGGAGGAGGTGGCCGCTACCCCCGACGAGGATAAACCCACCTTCGTGTTCCCCTCGCTGGACGAGGTGGATCGAGCGATGTTTGAACCGAACGCGTGATGATCTTGCATCAAACGGCCGCCCCTTGCGGAGCGGCCGTTTTTACGCGGTTGCTTAGAACGGACAAGGCTTGTAGTCATCAAGGCGTAGCCTCGTATAGAGTCTTTTTAATTCGCGGTGACGAATTTCCTTGCATTTCTCCCAAATATCGTCGCTGTAATGATCGCGAACCAAATGGTACGCTTTGTCCAAGGTTTCTTCGCATTCTGCTACCTTGCCCAATCGGAACAGACAGGCGGCGACGCCTACCAGCGCGTATCCTTGGGGAACGTAACGACTTTGGAGTAGGGCGTATTCGTCAGGAATATCTCGGTTCCAAAACAGTTCGATTACATCAGCCGCCTCCTGATAAGAGTGGAGGGCGTTTTGGTAGTCACCGGTTTCGTAGAAGCACAATGCCTCGGCCTCGGAAACCATGTGCAATTCCTGGTGCGCCCAGCGCTTCCATTCTCTTGCTTCGTGCAGGCTATCCTCGCTGTTCAAATACTGGACGGTACACCGCATCCGGTCGCAAATGTCCAGATGGTAACGATAGGGCATGGATTCAATAATGGCTTTCCCTTTTACGTATTGTCCGGATTGGATATAGATGTGCGCCATATGGCCTTGCGCCGCCAGCGTAATGAAGGAATCGGGACATTCGGCAACGATTCGCTTGGCGAGGTCGAGTGCTTCTTCGGTGAGGTCGGCGCCTTTGTCGGTCAGATGCCAGGTGTAGTGATCCAACAGCTCCAGCTTCAGAATGTGTCCGCCGGGATAGGTTGCGATCCCCTCACGGAGAAACTGAACCGTATTTTCCCAACCGTGTATTTCGACTCGGGATTTTACGAGTGTATCATAAATCTTTTTTTCGATATCTTCGGGATCATACTCAAACATTGCATCCAGGCTCACGCCCAAATATCCTGCGATTACGGGCAGAGTAGCCACGTCGGGATATCCAGCGGCTGTTTCCCATTTGGATACGGCTTGCGGGGATACGTTCAGCGCGGCGGCCAGTTGCTCTTGGGTGAGTCCTTTTTTGATCCGCAGCTCGCGGATCTTATTACCAAGATTGATGGTTGACATGGTATGTATCTCTCTTTCGTTGAATTACAGCGGCCTCTGTTGTCTGTATTATAGCATAATTTGCGGGCTTTTGCAAGCAACGCTTGCGGGTGTTGATTCTACGAACGGTTGAGAGGGTAGGGCGGTGGGATGCCCGACGCAGTAAAGTTGCATGAAGCACTTGATTTTTCTGCGGAATTGTGCTATAATAATCAAATATTCTATGCTGTACTTGATGTTTGAAAGTTTTTGAATAAAGCATGGGAAACATTTGTTTCAAGAAGCTTTTTCCAAGCGCTTACCGTTTACTATGATTCTCCACGAAAGGAAGTACCGAAATGGCCTTTGACGCCGGTATGCTTGCCTGCATGGTGCATGAGATCCGCACCGTGGCTCTGGGCGGCCGAATTGAAAAAGTTATGCAACCCGAACGGGATGAGATCATTCTCCAGCTCCGCTCTACCGAGGGCGGAAAGCGACTGCTCATCAACGCGGGAACGGGTCCCCGCATGAGCTTCACCGAGCTGACCCGTGAAAACCCTGCCCAAGCGCCCATGTTCTGTATGCTTCTGCGAAAGCATCTGACGGGCGCGAAGCTCTCGGATATCCGTCAGGAGGGCTTTGAGCGCGTGGTGACTCTGGAATTTGATACCCGCGACGAGATGGGCTTTGCCTGCACGCGGCGGATCGTGGCCGAGATCATGGGCAAATACTCCAACCTCATCTTCACCGACGGGGAGGGGAAGATCATCTCCGCCCTCAAGACTGTGGACTTTACCACCTCCGCCCAAAGACAGGTGCTCCCGGGTATGCGCTACGAGCTTCCGCCCGCCCAGGACAAGGAAAACCCCTTGACGGTGGATTTTGCGCGGTTTGCCGAGCTGTACGCCGCCGAGTCCCCCGATAAGCCGCTGGACAAGTTCATTCTGTCCCGCTTCTGCGGTATTTCCGCGGCGGTCGCCCGTGAGATGGTCATGCTGGCCACCCGTCATACCGATACCCCTGTCCGTTACGCCACCGCGGAGGAGATGTGGCGGGGCTTTGACGCGGTGATCTCCCGCATTCGGAACGGCAACTACGCGCCTACCATGGTGTTCGACAACGGCAACGCGGTCGAGTACGCCTTCTGCCCGCTGACTCACTATACCGCGCCCGCCGAGACGCGTCCCTACAATACCGCATCCGAGATGTTGGATGATTATTTCGCCACCCGCGACAAGGAATCCCGTATCCGCCAGCGCGCCGCTGACGTACTGCGGCTCTTGACCAATGCAGAGAGCCGCATCAAGAAGAAGCTGGACATCCAGCGGAGCGAGCTTGTGGATTGTGAAAAGGCGGATATCTACAAGAAGTACGGCGACATGATCACCGCAAACCTGTGGCAGCTCACCCGCGGCATGAAACAGGCCGAGATCATCGACTATGAGGCGTGGGACGACGAAAAAGGGGAGTACGGAACCGTCATCATCGAGCTGGACGAGCGGCTGACTCCCTCGGCCAACGCCCAGAAGTATTTCAAAAAGTACGCCAAGGCGCGTAACGCCAAGGTGGAGCTGGCTCGTCAGATCGAGCTGGGTGAGGCCGAGCTGGCCTACATCTATACGGTGTTCGATGCCCTGACCCGCGCCGAGACGGCCAACGACCTGGCCGAAATTCGGGACGAGCTCTACCGTTCTGGCTACGCCTCCCGCATGAAGGGCTACGCCGCCCCCAAGAAGCAGCCCGCCCCCACCGTGGCCAAGTTCAAGACCACCAACGGTTTTTTGGTGTACTGCGGTAAGAACAACCTGCAAAACGAGCACATCACCCATAAACTGGCCGACCGCAACGACTACTGGTTCCACGCCAAGGGCGTGCCCGGCTCCCACGTGGTTCTGGTCACCGGCGGGGTGGAGCCCGACGTGCAGGACTTCACCGATGCCGCCTGCATCGCCGCCCACTACTCCAAGGCCGCAGGAGGCGCGCAGATCCCCGTGGACTACCTGCTGGTTCGTCACGTCCGCAAGGTGCCCGGGGCGAAGCCCGGGTTTGTGACCTACCATACCAACTGGACGGCTTACGTGACGCCGGATGAGAAGGCTGTGGCGGGGATGAGGATGAAGTGATTCCAGGCTTTCCAACCAAATTGAGATTTTTCTTCCGCCATGCTCCCCGAAACTCTCCATTTGACCTCTTGCAGAAATGTCTCTGATATGCTATAATGAAGCCATCACGAAAGAGGAGGCTGCATCATGTCTATCGCACAAAATATCGCTACTTTACGAAAGGCCAAGGGCTATACCCAGGAGCAGCTGGGGGAGTTACTGGGAGTATCCAATCAGGCTGTGTCCAAATGGGAGTCCGCTGTGACATGCCCCGACATTATGCTCTTGCCAAAACTCGCAGACGTGTTGGGCGTGACGTTGTATGACCTATATGGCATTGCGGAAGAACCCAAGGATCTGACACAACGGACCAATGAATTTCCCTCCAAAATCCAGGACGAAATCGTCAGTTATACGCTCAAGCAGATGTATATTGATTCGTTCAAGATCACTTTATCAAGTGATATGACGGAACGGGGACTGATCACGAATATACCAGCAGGAAAAACGCTTGGTGTCATTTCTTATGCATCGGGAGGAGCGGCTTTTATTTCCAATGATCTTTCGTTGATCTCATCCAACTACAATTTGAAAAACGGCGGATATATTTTGGATAAGCCGGAGATCGTGTCGGCTATGAAAAAAATATGTGACCCTCATGTGCGAAGAATCTGGCACTATATGTACGAGAAATCCTTCAAGGATTTCCCCGATGAACCGATAGAATATGAAAAGCTAATAGATTTTTTATGTTCGTATGATGGGGGATTTTTCGATGGGTATTTTTCCTTGCAGGAGCTATCCGATGCCTGTCATTTGACAGAGGACGAGACTCTGGAAGCGGTTGAAAAACTGATTTCAATTCAAGTAATGGATGGTAAGCAGGCTCCCCAATATATTTTCAATAAAACCAAGGGCGTTGAAGTCGCAGTTTTGCTTCATGTGCTGGAGAGACTGATTCGGGAGCCGTTTGCCTGGGGATGCGGATATCTGTTCGGTAATTGTTATTATCCCGAATAATTGTAATAAAAATGAGCATCCGTATGGAATCCCCACACGGATGCTCTCTGTTTTATGCGTTACTGACTCTTCTTCTTAAAAATTAACTTCTTCTGAACCAAATAATTCCCAAAGAACACACAAACCTCGGTCAGCAGCTTGCAGATGGCCACAGGCATCCCGGGAATCAGGTTCCAAAGATACAGCACCCCGGTGTTGACCGCCAGCACCAGAACCGCCAGCAGGAAATATTCTCCCGCGGTCTTGAGGGTGGGCTTGCGGCCGAAAACGTAGCGGCAGTTGAGGTAGTAGTTGACGCAACCGCTGACTACGCGGGCGGCTACGTTGGCAATGACCAGATAGTAGACCTCCACAAAGGGCAGGCTGACAAGGGACAAGAGGAAAATGAACAGGTTGAAGAGACCGTAGTCCACCAGGAAGGATATCAGCGAGCTTCCCGCGAATTTCAGCAGGGTAGCATAGATGCGTACCGAGTCACGGATGACGTGGAAGTGGCTGGTGGAGTTTTCCCGATCCTCGTACAGGGTGGCGATGGGTACCTCGTGGAATCCGATGCGGCGGTGCGCCACGCGGGTCAGTACCGCCATCTCATACTCATAGCGATCGCCCTCCACCGCGAGCATCTCGGGAATGAGCGCGACCGAGAAGGCGCGCAGACCCGTTTGGGTATCCGATACCTTGGCTCCCGTCAGCATACGGAAGACCGCGCGGGTGATGCTGTTGCCGAAGCGGGAGCGGAAGGGCATCTCCTTGCCCACCACCCGCACGCCCAGAGTGAGCTTGTCGGGATTGGCGGCGGCGCCCTCAAAGACCCGCGTCATATCCGTGGTCAGATGCTGGCCGTCGGCGTCCATGATGCCCACCAGGGGAGGCTCAGCAGGGTCAAAGCCCTCGGTGAGGGTCTGCAAATGAGCCAGGGCGGTCTTGATGGCTGCTCCCTTGCCGCGGTTTTCAGGGTGGCGGAGGACAATGGTACGGTCATCCAGCCCTTCAAAGATGGGCAGGTAATCGGCGCCGCCGCCGTCATCCACCACGATGAGGCGGTAGCCCGCCTCCAGCACCTCGGTGGCTAACCGCCACAGCCGCTCGTCGGGCTTGTAGGCGGGAATGACGACAGTACAGCGGGCGGCGAGGGCGGGGCTTTGAAATGAAGTCATAGCTTGCTGATCCATAAAACTCCTTTGCCGACAGCGGATTACGGCTTTCGGCTTTTCTGTAAAGTGATGATGTGAATGATCTCTGCCATCAAGGCCAGGGTGAGAAAGACCCATCCGGCGATCCAGTAGGGCTGATCCAGCGTGGTATGGCGACCCGAGATATTGACAATACCGCGGAACAGGCACCCGACCGTCCAGACCGCCATACCTGAGTTCCAGAGATTGAATGCGGCGCGGCCGAGATAGCGGTGAAGGGGGGTGAGGTAGCCGATCAGCGCGGGGAGGGCGACGCCCACAAGAGGCATGAGGAACATACAGCGCATATAGCTTGAAGCGGCGTTGTGGGAAAAATGCTCGTAGATGACAGTGAAGATCACGCAGAACAGCGTCAGCGACAGCCCCACAATGGCGGAGCGCTTAGCGCGGCGGCGGGTGGGCTCTAAGCTGCCTGTCTGCGCAGATGTGTTAGTAGCCGATGTAGACAATGTCACTCACTCTCCTTTCTCCCGAGGGCTTATTCCAGTTGGTATAGGGGGTATTGATGAGCTTTCCGTTAAAGATCATGGTGGCCGAGCCACCGCCGTCCAGATTGTAGGCGGTCTCCGCGCCCAGCTCGCGGAAAATATCGGCCAGCTCCCACAGGGAGGTGCCGGGGCTTTGGTCACAACGTCCGTCCACTACAATGATAAGGTAATGTCCCTCCGATACGTAGCCGATGGCGCAGCGGGGATTGTTCGTGCCGCTCCAGGCCAGACCCACCTCGGTGTTGATGTCCACGGCAATCTCTCCGTTTTTGACCAGCGTAGGGCCGAAGGTCAGGACGTGCATGGCGCCCTTATCCCAAACCTCTTTGGCTGTGTAGTCCTTTTCATCGAAGGTGACGAAGGAACCGTCCCGCATGATGGCCAGATCGTCGAAGTAAGAGAGGTCGCTGTCCGCGTCGTTGGAGGGGCGGATGGTATCGCGGTAGATGATGCCGTTCCGTATGACGTAGCCCGATTCGTTCGTTCCGTAAAAGTCGCCGTTGACAGCCAGAATGGCGCCCACGCGCTCGGCGATCACGGAGGTTTTCTCCTTGATGTTCATGCCGTATTCGTTCCCGTTTTTGTCCTGCGCCAAAGCGGTTTTGAGCAGGGAAGGATCCTTGATACGGATGTCGGCTACGTAGACGTCGGAATCGTAGCGACGGATATGGTCGATCTCGATGCGGATACTTTCGTCCAGGTACAGGGTATCTGTGACGATGGGGTACTCCTCGTCGGGGGAGGTAGTGAAGAGCTCCTCAGCGGGGGGATCGGTGTCGGCGCGATCGGGGGCGTTGTTTCCCCATCCGGTCTCGACGGCGCCCGTGAAGGCATCGGGGCGCTGACCGTCAGCTATGCCCTCCATATCCCGAGGAATGACGAAAACCAGCAGGACGGTGTAGAGGAAGAACAGCGCGAGCGTTACAGAGAATACGGCGGTGTACACGAAGGGCTTTCGGAAAAATGAGCGCATGGTATATCCTTTCATGCCAAATGATAAAATGGTATAATACTCCACCTATATAATACTCCTTATATATGCCGTGAAAAAGAACAAATTGTGCGAATCCTGTAAATTTTTTCGTAAATTTGAAGGTGAACTTCACATACAGTTCGCAAATATTTACAAATAATGGGTTGCGTTCATCACAAATATGCGGTATAATAAGATATTCAGTATGATAGGGGGACTCTGCCATGTACGGTTACATCCGAACCCATGCGCCCGAGCTCAAGGTGCGCCAGCAGGAATACTACCGCGCCGTCTACTGCGGTCTGTGCCGCACCATGGGAAAATGTACAGGACAGTGCTCCCGTATGACTCTCTCCTACGACTTCACCTATTTCGCCTTGGTTCGCATGGCTCTGACGGGACAGTATCCCGCGATGAAGCGCCGTCGTTGCCTGGCGCATCCCTTCAAAAAGCGCGCCATGGCAGAGCCGACCGAGGATCTGGCGCTTTGCGCGGGTATGTCTGCCATCCTGGCGTACCACAAGATACGGGACGACCTGCGGGACGAGGCAGGACTCAAGCGTACCGCCGCGACTGTGGCGGCGCCCTTCGCAGGAGCGTTCCGTCGCCGCGCCCTCAAACGAGGGATGGGGGAGACGGATGCCGCCGTGGCGCAGGCTATGGAGGCTCTCTGCGAGCTGGAAGCTTCCCGTCCTCCCTCGGTGGATGAGCCGGCTACGCTGTTCGGAGAGCTGATGGCGCTTCTTTTGTGCCAAGGCATGAGCGGAAATCAAGCGATACTGGCTCGAAAAATTGGATGCCACGTGGGGCGGTGGGTCTACATTCTGGATGCCGCTGATGATTTTGCCGATGATATCAAGCGGGGGCGGTACAATCCCTTGGCGTGCCTGTACGGTGATCTGCCTCCCGATTGCAAGGAGCTTCCGGAGAAGAAGCGGGAGGAGCTGAAGATCGCCCTGCTCAACGAGCTCTCTGAGTTGGAGTGCGCGTTTGATCTGCTGGATCTCTCGGATCATCCCGATGTTGAGGGGATCCTCCGCAATATTCTCTATATAGGTATGCCCAAGGAGGCTGAGCGGGTGCTGTTTGGCCATCCTGCTGACTCATTGAATAATTCGAATTTTACTGAAAATACAACCGAAAGGTGATCACACACATGAACGATCCCTATAAGATCCTTGGCGTCTCACCAGACGCCACAGACGACGAAATCAAGACCGCCTACCGCAACCTGGCGCGGAAATACCACCCCGATAAGTACCGTGACAGCGATCTGGCCGAGATGGCGGGAGAAAAAATGAAGGAGATCAACGCCGCCTACGACGAGATCCAGAAGCTCCGCTCGGGAAAATCCACTGCGGGACAGAGCAGCTACGGCGGAAATTCCTACGGCGGAAACCCCTACGGCGGCGGAACGTATGGCGGCGGGAGCGCCAATCCGTACATCACCGCCCGCCAGCTCATTAACCTGCGTCGCGTGGCCGAGGCCGCGCAGATCCTCGCTTCGATTCCCGAGGCGCAGCGCGGGGCAGAATGGCACTTCCTCATGGGATGTGTGGCGGTGAACCGAGGGCACTTCGTGGATGCCCAGCAGTTTTTTGACACAGCCTGCGGTATGGATCCCGGTAATCCCGAGTACCGCGACGCGCAGGAACGGCTCCGCAATCGCTCGGCGGGCTTTGGCGGAGGCGCGGCAGGGCGGAGCTCGTCTTGTAGCTGTTGCGACGTGTGCGCCGCCTTCATGTGCGCTGATCTTTGCTGTGATATGGGTCGCTGTTGCTTTTAACGGGAGAATGCTATGGAACATCCGAATCGAAATGCTGACCGTACGCCGCAGAATAACCGCCGCAGCCGACGCCGCGCTACGCGGCGGATGGTGACCTGCGCTCTGCTCTGCGCGCTGGCCGTGGTGTGTCTTGGAATGGGGACGCTCATTGAGGTTTTTGATCTGACCGCGGCGGCGGGCGCCGCCCTGATCCTGTTGCCCATCCTTTTGTGCTATGGGAATCGGTACGCTCTTTTGTCCTACGCCGTCACGGCGGTTCTGGGGATTATCCTTATGCCCCAAAGTCTGGCCGCCTGGATGTTTGCAGGGGTGACAGGCTACTATCCCATGGTCAAGAAAAAGTTGGATGCTCTGCCTCGGATTTTGGGCTGGGCGGCCAAGCTCATCATCCTGACGGTTGTGATGGTGGGGTATCTGGCCCTGTTCCACTTCATCGTCATGGGCGGGGAGGGAAGCTTTGCGGAGTCCTTCCTCACGGGATTTGGCGAGGCGGGAGGCAGTACCCTCATGGCCTGGGCTGTGGTGGGGCTGTCGGTGCTCACCTACGTGCTGTTCGATATCCTCATCGACCGTCTGCTCATCCTGTACTACCTGCGCTGGCACAAGCGGGTGGAGAAGTGGATGGGAAAATAAATGCTCGTTTGAAAAGCCTCCGTCACGGAGGCTTTTTCCAAAAGTAGTGTTTCTCGTCCAAAACGGACACAAGTATGTGCCAAACAGTCTGTTTACAAGCCATTCAGCCTATGATATAATGAAGGAAAATAAGAAACCGGAGGCTATTGCTTATGAAACGGATTTTGAGAACCTTATGGAAGATCACGCTGGCATCACTGCTCACGCTGATCGTCTATCTCGCGCTGCGTATGATCTGGGGCGCGATACTGGCTGAAATCGAAAGTCAGAAGATGCAACTTGTCCTGCTCGCCTTGATGACGTCGGCGGCGTACGGCTTTATCCTGGTCTACGTTTCCAAAATCCGCGGCTCGGTCGGCGAGGACGAGGTGATGGCGGATTATAAGGACGGAAAATACGTCTCTCTTGCGGATGAACTCAAGACGGTTCTGCGGCGCGAGGCGGGAACGCTGATCTGCATTGTCGCCGTCGTTTTGGCGTGTTGCGCTTTCAATACGCTGGACAGAATGATCTTCGACAAGAAGGCCGTCTCGGGCATCACGATCCTGTGGGCGCCCATGTGCCTGTTCGATACGGTTTTTGCATTCCCGGTTCTGGAATACGTCGTCAGCGCGGCGGTGGATTGCATTTCGTATATTGGTTTCCTTTTGCTCTACCGAAAAAAGAAGTATACATACTGGATGGAACATAAGTAAGATATGAAACTGAACCAAAAAATTAAGGAATTCCGCCTGGCGTTCGGCATGACGCAGGAAAACGTGGCCGAGCATCTCGGCGTGTCCTCCCAGACCGTCTCCAAATGGGAGCGCGGCCTTCTGTCGCCCGACATTTCTCTGCTCCCGAAGATCGCACTGCTTTTCAAATGCTCCATCGATTCCTTGTTCGATATGGAGCTGACGTGGAGCATCGAGCACCGACGGGAGTTTGAGGCTCAAATTCATGAGCTTCACGCAAAGCAGGATTGGGAAGGCGTGTATCAAGCGTGGATGCGTGAGATCGAGCTGAATCCCGATCATTACGGAAGCTATGCCGCCGTGATGCTCCACGTATACCGCAAAAAGCTGTATGACCGGGAGCGTATTCTGAAAATGATCTCCTTGGCCGGGCACGCCGAGCGGTGCTGTACGGACGACGACGTTCGCAACGAGATCTACCGTGTCATGCTCCAGCTCTGCTCCGAGTCGGAGGATCCCGCCATCAAGGAGAAGGGGAAGTATTACTATCAAAAGCTCCCCTCGCTCCGCCATAGCCGCGAGATCTATGCCAAGTTTGTGATGGAAGGCGAGCAATACCGCGCGCAGATCCTAAAAAATATCATCTATGAGATCGATGTCGCGGAATGTGGGATCCGTCAACTCATCACGCCCGATATGACGCCGGAGGAAAAACTGTTCTACTACCAAAAGGCGGCGGCGCTGTACGAGGTTATATTGGACGGCAAGTACGCAGGCTTCTACGATCCGCCCCTCCTGTACGATTACGCCGAGATCGCGGCTATTTACGTCCAACTTGGGCAGACGGAGAAGGCGTTGGAATATATCCGCCGCATTCTTGCGGCAATTGAGAAGCACATGATTGCGGAAGAGAGGAAAAACAAATCTAAGCTGCTGTACTCAACAAGCTTGAACGACGCCTCCCCGCCCGAGCAAATGTGTCGGGCGCTCTTCCGAAAACTGATGGCCATGCCTGATCTGGAGTCCTTCCGCGAAGAGATCGCGGCTATGCGCGACAGATACGAGGCGTATTTGGCGCCAAAAGGGCTTTGAACTTTCGTGAAAATCGGAAAAGCTCCCTTTGGGGGCTTTTTTTAGATTTTTTTTCAAAACCCCTTGACATTCCAGCCAACGGAAATGTTATAATATGTGATAATAAGGTACCAACGGGAGGAGATTGGCGCTATGCTGAAAATCGGTGAGTTTGCCCGCATTTGCCGCGACAACAGACGGACGCTCCGCTACTATGACGAGGAGGGAATTTTGAGCCCGGATATCATTGATTCTCGAACGGGATACCGCTAATATGCGCCGGAGAAGATCGAAGTCTTCCGAAAAATCCAGACGTATAAGGAGGCAGGCTTCACCTTGGAGGAAATC
>JAZQXS010000349.1:0-33314 GCA_045633025.1 Eubacteriales bacterium
TCTCATCACCGATAGCCAGAACCTCAGCGGGAGACTTGATGCGCTTCCAGGACAGCTCGGAGCAGTGAACCATACCGTCCACACCGCCCAGGTCGACGAATGCGCCGTAGCTGGTCATGGACTTGACGGTACCGGTGTAGATCTTGCCTTCCTCGATCTCCTCCCAGAAGGTCTTCTCCTTGGCGCGCTTCTCATCGCGGAGAACCAGACGGATGGAGCCCTTGGCTCTCTTCTTCTCGCCGATCTCCAGGATGCGGAGGGTCACGGTCTGACCAACCAGAGTGGAGAGGTCGCCCTCACGGGGAATACCGGTGTGAGCGGCGGGGATGAATACGCGGTTGTCGAAGCAGATAGCCTCAACGCCGCCCTTGTTTACGGAAATGACCTTACCCTCAATGTTCTCGCCGTTCTCGTAAGCGGACACGATATTGAGCCAGTTCTTGTCGGAATCAACGCGCTTCTTGGAGAGCTCAGCGAAGCCGTCGCGGTCGCTGACACGAATCACGAATGCCTCCACCTCATCTCCGATTTTGAACATCTCGCTGAGTTTTGCGGAAGGATCGTCGGTGATCTGCTCCAGCTTGATGACGCCGGTGACTTTGGCGCCCAGGTCAAGCTGAATCTCGCCTGCACTAATGCTGGTAATAATACCGGTCACAGTATCTCCTGTATTTAATGTCTTGAGGGAATCCTCAAGCAGTTCCGCGAAGTTTTCGTTCATGGTTTCGCTCATGTTGTTTGTTACCTCCTCAATAATGTCGTGGGGGGTTGAAGCCCCTGCCACGATGCCTACCCGTTGGCAGGCTAACGGAATCTCCTGCGGCAGCTCGCCTGCCTGCTCCACCCACACGGTGTCAGCGCAAATGTTCTTGCAGATCGCATAGAGCTTGGCGGAGTTTGAACTGTCTCTACCTCCGATCACGATCATGCGGTCGCATTTGCGTGCGAGGGACGCGGCCTCGGTTTGCCTGGAGTCCGTAATACTACAAATTGTATCATAAATATATGGACGTGTAAAGATGAAATTGTAAATTTTTTTTGTCTTTTCCCATTCTTCCAGCTTTTGTGTGGTTTGCGCCACCAAAATCGGCGTCAGGGAGCCGTCCGTGGGAACCGCGCCCGCGTTCAGTAGCTCTTCGGCTTCCTTGGCCGTATTGAAGATCAGCTTTTTCCCCTCAAAGCGGCTGATGAAGCCCACCACCTCGGGGTGATCGGCCGCGCCCAGCACCGCGAGAAAGCGGTCATCCTTCCCTGTTCTTGCCCGCGCCTCCAAATTTTTTTCGTTATGCTCGGCGGCGATGCGGTGGATCTTTTTGACAAAGGAGCAGGTGCAGTCCACGAAGGAGAATGCGGGATTTTGGGCGGCCAGACGGTTTAGCAGCGCTTCGGTATCGGCGGTCATGCCGTGGGCGCGGACAAAGACCTTGACCGGCGACTCGGCGGTCGCCTCCGGGCAGAGCCGCTCCAGATCGGAGGCGCCGATCACGGTGACGCCGCCCTGCTCCAGGCGTTGGTTGTAGATCTCGTTATGGATCAATCGCCCGAGGGTAAAGATGCGCTCCCCGGGAACGGGATGCTTCATTTCCTGCTCGACGGATGCCGTGGCGCGGGCAACGCCGAAGCAGAAACCGGCGTTTTTGGCGACGAGGATCTCCCGCATATCAGTCCCCCAGCTCGCAGACGCGCTCGAAGAGCAGATCGGCGATGCGCTGGTACTCGCCGGGAGCCTCGGGGTCATAGCCCAGCTCCTCCACCGTGACGGGCTTGCCTACGATGACCTCCTTCTTACAGAGGAAGCGGTGGCGGTTATTATTGACCTTCACGAACACGGGAAGCACCTGCACGTCGGCCTTCTGAGCGATCATGGCCGCGCCGGTTTTGACGGATGTTTCACGGGGATCCACGCCGTTGTAGCGGTGGCCCTGGGGGAACATGCCCACGCAAACGCCCTGCTTGAGCATGTCGATGGTATGGCGGATAGCGCCCACGTCGGCGCCGCCCCGGTTGACGGGGTAAGCGCCCAGCGCGCGGATGAGCAGATTGAGCAGAGGGATCTTGAAGAGCTCCTTCTTGGCCATGAAGTGGGGCTGTTGGTGCTTGAGAGCGCAGCACAGGTAGATGGGATCCGCCCAGGTGCGGTGGTTGGCGATGACCAGATAGGTACCCTGCTCGGGGGTAGGCTCGTTTTCGGCGCCCGTGACCTTCATGTGGCAGAGGAAACGGACGGGATAGGTCAGGGTTACCTTGACGAACTTGTAGAGGCCGCTGATGGGCTTCATGGGCTTTTTCTGTTTACCGTTACTCATTTTTGTTCCTCCAATGCGTGATGGATGACCGAGAGCAGAGCGCTTAAAGCTTCGTCGAAGCCTTCATAGGAATTGTCGAAGTGAATGGCGTCGGGGGCGGCGACGGCGGGGGCGACGTCGCGGCTTCGATCCTGCTCGTCCCGCTTTTCCATGTCGGCCAGTACGGTTTCAAAGGAGGCGGGCATTCCCTTTTCCTCCAGCTCCTTGACGCGGCGGCGGGCGCGTACCTCGTTGGAGGCCGTCAGAAAGATCTTCACGTCGGCGTCGGGGAGGATGACGGTGCCGATGTCACGGCCGTCCATGATGACCGAATTCGTGCGGGCGAGCTCCTTCTGGGTATCCAGCAGGAAGGCGCGCACCGCGGGGATCGCCGACACCTTGGAGGCGTACATGGAGATCTCGTTTTCGCGGATGCGGTCGCCCAGATTTTCTCCGTTGAGGTAGACGCATTGGACTCCGTCCTCGTAGCGAACCTCGATGGAGATCTCTCCCAGAAGAGGTATAAGCTCGGTAATGTTCTCCAAGGTGATACCCTTGGAGCGGGCAAAGTAACCCACGGTACGGTACAGCGCGCCCGTGTCCACGTAAATGATACCCATGGCCTTGGCTACGGCTCTGGAAAGAGAGGATTTTCCTGCTCCGCTGGGGCCGTCAATGGCAATTTGGATGTGAGACATGATTGGCTCCTTTTTTTGATGTATTGGGGAACTTGCAAGGGGAATTTTGTTGTTTTTTGGATGGTTCTTTTTCATCCCCACACGGCCGATTGAGCGGCAAGACGGGCGGTGGAGAAGGCGATCTGCAAGTTGAAGCCGCCGGTATAGGCGTCCACGTCCAGGATCTCGCCGGCGATGTAGAGGCCGTCGGTCAGCTTGGATTGCATCGTCTTGGGATCCACCTCGCTGACCTTGACGCCGCCCTTGGTGATGATGGCCTCGGCGATGGGGCGGGGGCGGATGGGATGGAGCTTGATGCCGTGGAGCACCGAAATCAGGCTCTTTCGTTGCTCCTTGGTGATGGCGTTGACCTTACAGCGGGGATCAATGCCCGAGAGCTCCACCACGGGCTCGATGGCCTTGACGGGCAGAAGATCCGACAGGGCGTTGATGAAATCGCGGTTCGCGTATTTCTTGAAATCTGAGAGGATGCGGGCGTCCAGCTCGGCCTCGTCCAGCGCGGGCTTCAAATTGATATGCAGCTCGTACTTGCCGGATTCCACGTCGGGAATGTGCGCCGAGGCACTCAGGATCAGGGGGCCTGTCACACCGTAGTGGGTGAAGAGCATCTCGCCGAAATCCTCATAGATGCACTTGTTTTTGGCGGTATCCAGGACACGGAGACGGACGTTTCGCAGGGAAAGCCCCATCATGCGGGCGCAGAGGTTCCCTTCGCAGACCAGCGGAACCAGGGAGGGGCGCGGGGGGATGATGGTGTGTCCCGCCTGCTCGGCCAGCTTGTAGCCGTTTCCGTCGGAGCCCGTCACGGGATAGGATGCGCCGCCCGTGCAGAGAATGGCGGCATCCACGGCAATTTCCCGATTGCCCACGCGGAGCGCGGAGACCCGCGGCTTTCCGTTCTCGTTCGTTGTGCGGATGGCGTTGACCCGCCCTTGCAGCGTGGTCACGCCCAGCTCGCGGCAACGGCGTACCAAGGCCTCCACCACGTCTCCCGCGCGGTCGGATACGGGGAATACCCGTTTACCGCGCTCTACCTTCAAGGGGACGCCCAGCTCCTCAAAGTACGCCCGGGTGTCCTTGGTATCGAAGGCGGCCAGCGCCGCGTACAGGAAGCGGGGGTTGGTGGGGACGTTGGAGAGAAACTCATCGCGGTCGCAATCGTTGGTGAGGTTACAGCGTCCCTTGCCCGTGATGCGGAGCTTTTTGCCCATGCGGTCGTTCTGCTCAATGAGCAGGATCTCGTCGGTATCGGGATCGCGGATCTCGGCGGCGTAAGCGGCGGCCATGAGTCCGGCGGCACCGCCTCCGATGATGGCAACGGTTCTTTTTTCTGACATAATGATCTTTTATCTCCATTCTGCCGCGCGCGGCGGAGCGGTTTATCCTTGGTTCTTATCGTACACGTCGTATTCGTCCCAGAGGCGCTCTAATTTCTGCAATCGCTCGTGAACCTCCTCCTTGCGGGCGCGGGAGACCGCTACGACCATCGCATTGATGAGGGAGAGGGGCGCGACCAGGGAATCCACGTAGGAGGCCATGTCGCTTTGGGCGATGAGCACCTGTTGGGCGGAGGCGGCGATGGGGGATTCGGCGCTGTCGGTCAGCGCGACCACATCGGCTCCTGCGCGGCGGGCGAATTCGACCGCCTTGATGACACGCTTGGAATAGCGGGGGAAGCTGATGGCGACCATCACATCGCCCTCGCCGATGGACATCATCTGCTGGAAGAGCTCACTGCCCGCGGTGGCGTCGATGAGACGGACGTTATCGAAGATCATTTGCAGGCTGTATCCGAAAAAGTTGGCCAGCATGGCGGAGGAGCGGACACCGATGATGTAGATGGTCTTCGCCCGGACGATGGCATCGACGGCATCCTGGAACGCGGCGCGGCTGATGTTATCCAGGGTGTAGCGGATGTTGTCCACGTTGGTCATCAGAACCTTTTCCAGAACGTCGCCGTCTCCGATGAGGTGATTGGTGACCTCCATGCGCTGGAAGGAGGTGAGCTTGGTGCGGATGAGCTCCTGGAGAGCCTTTTGGAATTCCGGATAGCCCGCGTAGCCCAGCTCCATCACGAAGCGAACCACGGTGGACTCGGAGACACTGACCTCCTGCCCCAGCTTGGCGGCGGTCATGTAAGCGGCTTTATCGTAGTGAGCGAGCAGATAGCGGGCGATCTGACGCTGGCCCTTGGAAAAGCCGTCCATATTTTCTTCAATGGTGCGGAGGATATCGCGTTTCATGGGTTTTCATTGTCCTTTGATCTATAAATTCCGAAAAGTCGGGAAATCGCATACATAATCTATTATAGCACAACGCGAAGGAAAAGTCAAGGTTTTTGCAAGATGCGGATGAAGAAATTGCAAAAAAGTCAAGGCGGCTCATGCGAGCCGCCTTGACAGCAGACATCCGGTTATACCGCGGGCGGTGTTTCGGAGAGGTATTTCATGCTGACGTAGGCGAAGCCTTCGTCGCAATCGTAGGCGATCTTACACCAGTTCCCTTCTGCGCCGAACCCGGTCTCCAGTACGGTAACCGTGTCGCCCAGGTGAAGCCCTGCCCCGCGGATGATGTTATCGGAGCCTACCGAAGAATCGGGCGCGGTGCGGACGTTCAGGGAGTAGGCGGTGACGTACATCACGACGCCCTGCATGGACGGCGCGGGCTGCTCCGTCTCTTCGGCCGCGGAAACGACCATGCCGTAATTCATGTAGCCCGAGTAGGTGGCGGTCACCTTCACATAGGCGCCGTTTTCGGGGCGAATCAGGAGGCTGTCGGGATAGATCAGCCAGAACTCCATGCCCTCCCCCACAGACAGGTACGCCTCTCCTTCCTCGTCCACGCGGAGGAAGCCGTACAGGGTGAAGTTTTTGTCGATGTAGTAGTCGTCGTAGCTGCAGAAGAAGCCGTACTGGGTCTCCACGTCATACGCGGATTCTCCGCCGCCGATCACGTAGTTGTTTCCGTCCAGAGGCAGGCCGGCGAAGGCGGCTTCCTCGGGATCGATATCGGGCAGCTCGCTTCCGAACACCTCGCCGTAGGTGGCCTCCATGTAGGCGTCATCGTTGGCGGGAGCCTGAATGGTGGGAAGCGCGTAATCCACGGACGTTTCGGAGGATACGGAAATCGGCTCGCCGCCGGTCAGTTCGGCGGGCAGAACCCAGGTGAAGCGCATGGAGGTCATGAGCCCCTCAGGGGAGATGATGATCTCAAAGGTCAAGTCCGACCCTTCGGTGGTTTCATCCAACAAAAGGTCGTTCAGCTCGGGGCTCAGCTCCACCGACGTGAGAACTGCGGAGCCGTCCTCGAGACGGATTCCGCTCCAGGAGGAGGCCAGCAGGCCTGCGGTCATGGATTGGTCATCGGCGTCCTCGCCGGTACCGCCGGCGTTCATGACGTAAAGCTCCTGCTTTTCCTCGTCGGTCAGGGGAATGCGGTAAGCCACGTCGGTGACGAATTCGCCGTCATCGTAGGAGCTGACGTAGTAAGCCGTGTTTCCAACCACCGTCAGCGCCTCGGTCATGCCCAGGGCAGAATACACGAGGCGGAAGTCCGAACCGTTCTGGCTGAAGGTTTCAAGGGACGTGAGTTCCCCGTCCATGAGGATCTTGGTGGTAGACGAGCCGTCGGTGATGGTCTGATCCGCTTCCAGCGCGGAGGTCAGGAGCGCCGTGGCCTCGGCAGAGGTGATGGCGTTGGGATCGACTGCATCCGTTTCGACCGTATGATCCGGGTCGGTTTCCGCATCGGTGACGGGCTCGGTTTGGGTATCGGAGGTGATATCAGAGGTGGTGCCGGAAACGTCGGGCTCCGTGACCTTGTCAGTAATGGAGACCGTGGTATCCCCGCTCGTGTCGGCGGACGGGTCTTTATCTTTACTGCAGGCCGTTGTTGCGACCGCAGAGGACAGCAGAAGGGCGGCGAGGAGAATGGTCAGGGTGTGCTTGGTTTTTTTCATGAATGGTTCCTTTCTTTATTTTGGGGATGCGCGTAACGCGCCGTGATCGCGATGTGGAAAACGGCGGAGTTAGATCGTTGGATCGATGATCGTTGACCGATCATCGTTGACCGATCATCGGTCAACGTGACTTATTATAGCACAGCTTGGGCGTATTGTCAAGGTCTTTTGCATGGAAAAAAGAACCGAGCAGATCATTCCCTGCTCGGTTCCTGTCCCGTGGAGGTGAATACGATACTTCCCTCCAGGTCGGTTCGAAAAACGGATATATGGAGTTCGTCACAGCGCGCCAGCACCGCCTGATCGGGGTGGCCGTGGCTGTTTCCCTTCCCGCAGGAGATCACCCCGAAGGCAGGGGATACAGCTCTTAAAAACGCATCCTTCGAGGATGTGGCGGCTCCGTGGTGCCCCAGCTTGAGGATATCGCAATCCAGCATCCCTCCGGGCGCGGCGCCATACTGCCGAAGCAACGCTTCCTCGGCGGCGGACTCGGCATCCCCGACGAAAAGCGCCGAGGTTTCACCGAAATCGACCCGCAGGATCACGCTGTGGTCGTTTAGATGGGGGCAATTGCTCCCCGGGCAGACCCCCTGCCCGCAGGAATCCGGCAACGGAGCCAGTACGGCGCAGGTGAGGCCGCCCACCCGAAACGATTGTCCGGGGGACGCTGTGATAACCTCGCACCCCTCGGAACGGATTGCGGCGGCCAGATTGGACGAGTCGGGGGAATCGTGGGACAGATCCGGGAGCACCACGCGCAGGGGGCGGTATCGAAGGATGATCCCGTCCGCCCCGCCGATGTGATCCTCGTCGGGATGGGTAAATACGGCGTAAACCAGCTCGGTGACACCCAGCATGTCCAGATAAGCCAGGATGCGCTCCTCGGCGGCGTTGGTACCGCCGTCAATGAGGATATCCCCTTCGGCCGTTCGGATTAAGGCGGCGTCGCCTTGCCCGATGTCTATGAAATGGAACTGCACTTCTCCGTCGCGAAGCGCGCGCGGTGAGGGGAGATGCTTCCCGTCCCGTTGCCACAGCAGACAAGCTGCGAGCAAAAGCAACAGAGCCGCCCCGACTACCGTTGTACGGATGAGACGATATTGTTTACGGACACGGCTCGATGGATCGCGGCGGCTCATGGTGGACTCCTTTCGAAAAAATATAGGCGATTGCAAAATGCAGGGGCTCCACCCGCCGCGCTATGCTCGGAGGCTACCCTATTCAGGGACTTTTGCAAAAGACCCTTACGAATCCTCAAAATGTTATTTATGGGAATCTCTAAAAATTCATCGCACAAAAAATCGGCGGAATCTTTTCCGTGATATTTCACAAAATCCCTTCGCGTAGGATGAACTACGCGCGCGGAATTTTGTTTCATCTGACGAAAAATCTTCTCGCCGATTTTCATACACTGAATATTTAGAGATCCCCTTATCAAAATTTTTGAAGGCTTTGGGAGTTCCAAGACCCTTTTTTCAAAAAAGTTCTTGGTGGGGAGCCGTGGGCAAAGCCCCCCGGATCACCCGAGTTTTGCAATCGGCTAAAAAAGAAAATTACGGAGCGGGTTGGATCTTATCGTCAGCCTTTTTTCGCATGGGAATCTGGATCTGGGAGAGGACGATGCCGGCAAAAATGATGAGACAGCCAACGTAGCCGATGGGACGAAGCTCCTGGCTGACGTGGAGGCGGGGGGGCGTGATGAGATTCCACAGAAGACCGCCGATGGCGGCAAAGACCGACTCGGTGGAGAACACGATCGCGGCGAAGGTGGGGGGCATACGCTTTTGCGCGAACACCTGAAGGGTGTAAGCCACGCCCACCGAGAGGATGCCACAGAACAGGATTGCCCATTTGGCCGACCAAACGCCGCTCCAGGTGATGTCCTCAAAGATCACGCCGGCGAGGAGTCCCAACGCTCCGCTGACGAAAAACTGCCAGGAGGAGAAGCGAAGGGGGCTTATGCGGTCAATAAAATGATCCACCAGCAGAATATGCCCTGCCCAGAAGAAGGCGCCAAGCAGCAGCACCAGCTCGCCCACGCCGAAGGAGAGTCCTTCCCCCTCGCGGATGCAGAGCAGGTAGAGCCCCACGGTGGCCAGAATGCAACCCAGCCAGATATTCCAGCCCGACTTCTTGCGGAAGATGAGGAAGTAGAACACAGGGGTCAGCACGGTATACAGACCCGTGATGAAGCCCCCTTTTCCGGGGTCGCGGGTGATGGTGGCGCCGAACTGTTGGAGGGCGGCGGCGATGAACAGGCAGGAGCCGGCGCACAGGGCGGGGAGCGCGGTGGCTCTATGGCGGGCTTTGCGCTGAACGGGGGTCAGGTCATGCTCTTTTTCAAAAAGGCTGTACACGGGGATCAGGGAAACGGCGCCCAGCATGAATCGGATCCCGTTGAAGGTAAAGGGTTCAACGTGATCGCTTCCCAGGACCTGCGCCACGAAGGCGAAGCCCCAGATCATGGAGGTGGCAAAGAGCATGGCGGCGGACAGGATTCTTGTTTTCATGGTTGGTTCCTTTGTTACTCCTTCGCCTCAAAACCGGCGATCGCCTTGAAGAATGCCATATCGTCGCCGTAAAGCTCGGCGTCACGGCCGCGTCCGGCCAGAGTGGGACGGTGGAGGCAGAGGATGGCGGTGTCGGGGATGGCCTGGGCGGCGGGGTTGTACTTGTAGAAATCGGTTTCGGAGAGCTGGATGCCGAAGCCGTCGGTCATGGCGCCTGCGGGGAGATCCCCGTCGGGGTAGACCTCGGCGAGGGGCTTGAGACGGTCGGCGGTCATCAGAAGGTTGTAGAGATACGGACTGATGATGTAGACGGAGGTTTCTCCGGTCAGGGTGAAGCTGTTGAAATTGTTGTATTCATCCTGATTGTATTTTTTGTTGATCTGGAATACCTCGTCCTGCTCCGCGTAGTGAGCCACGTCGGACTCGTATTCCTCGTCGGAATAGTACTGGTAAACCACCAGATTGACCCTGTTCTCCCCGTCTTCGTTGAAGTCCTCGGGGCAGATGTGATCCAGCAGAGCCTCAAAATCCGCCCGTTCCTCGTTATTCATGCGGTAATGGGTGGCGTAGACCAGCGAGGTATCGTACCTCGGCCGGCCGATGAACTGAACGAGGCAGATAATGCCGATGGTTATGAAAAAGACAACGATGATGAAGGTCCACTTGTAGTGGTACCAGAAATTATCCAGCCAGCGCAGCAGCGGGCTGGCGGCAACTACGTCGCCGGCCTCCAGCTTATCGGGATCCTGAGGGAGGTTTTGTTCTTCTTGATCTTGGTAATGATATGCAGACATAGCCGATACATCCTTTCGCGCACGCTTTTGAAGCCGTGCGATAATGCCTGAAATACGGAAGGGGAAAGCCGCCGTGACCTTGGAATGTCGGCAGAACCGACCGTTCCGAAGCTGTCCGGGGCTTTCCCTTTTTTGAGCTTGGATCAATGAGCGGCGCGGGTGACCTCCAGGATCTGGAAGTGCAGCTCGCCGGCGGGAGCGGTTACGACGACCTTCTCGCCCGCGCGCTTACCCATGAGGGCGCGGCCGATGGGGGACTGATCGGAGATCTTCTGCTCCAGAGGATCGGCCTGGTTGGAGCCGACGATGCTGTACGTGATTTCCTCGTCATAGTCCTCGTCCAGGAGCTTGACCACAGAGCCCAAGCTGATGGAGCGGACGTCCATGGTGCTCTCGTCGATGATCTCGGCGTTCTCAATGAGGGATTCCAGCTCCAGAATACGCGCCTCGACCTTGGCCTGTTCGTTTCTGGCCTCGTCGTACTCGGCGTTCTCGGAAAGGTCGCCGAAGCCGCGGGCAACCGCGATCTGCTCCTTGATCTCTTCACGTCTGGTCAGCTTTAAGTATTTGAGCTCGTCAACCAGATCCTGGTAGCCCTGCTTGGTATATTTCTGCTTCATGTTCTCTGCCATGGTATTGGCCTCCTTATGTGCTTTGATATGGATTCGGGAAATACCCGAAAACGACCCGCCGGAGCGAGCGCAATGCCCGCTCCGATGTGGGGATTATTTCATGGTTGCAACCGCCTCGGAGAGCTGGTTGTCCAGTTCATCGGGCAACAGGTTGATGTTGTAGGTCTTGGCCTCGTCGGACAACTCCACGACCACGTGGGGGGTAATGCCGATCCCGTCATACCCCTCCCCACAGGGCGGGAAATAGTAGGCGGTGGTCAGCTTGAGCGCGCCGTCGTAGCCATAGCGGGCGAGGGAGTAGGTGGTCTGCATGGAGCCCTTGCCGTAGGTGGTGACACCCACGATCTGCCCCAATTCATAGTCCCGGATATTGGCGGTAAAGAGCTCGGCGGCAGAGGCGGAGTAATTGTTGACGATCAGCGCCAAATTCAGATCGCGGTACTTGCCCACGTCCGCGCGGGTCAGGGTTCCCGAACCGCAGGTGACAGCGCCGTCGGCGTTGACCGTGATTTTGGTGACGGACTCGATCCCTCGGGAATCCTTGGTGGAGATCACGGTGTCGCCCTCCTCCAAAAAGAGGGTCAGCACGTCGACCACCGAAGTCAGAAGGCCGCCGGGATTGTTCCGCAGGTCGAACACGAAGTACTGACAGCCCTGCGTCTTGAGCGATTCGATGGCATCGACCAGTTGTCCGAGGGTCGTATTGTCAAAACCGGTGATCTTAACAATGCCTACGGAGGGATCCTCAGCGTGAACGCGTCCGATGACGGATTGGGTGGTGATCTTTTGTCGGGTCGCAGTGATCTCTACCTCGGTATATTCTGCGTTGGGATCGCCCTGTGTGGGGCGATAGACCGTGAAGGTACATGCAGTTCCCTCCTCACCGCGCAGACGGTTGAGTGCTTCGGTGTAGCCGATGGTCTGGAGCAGAATTCGCTCCTCGCCGGCACCCACGAACATGATGTGGTCGCCGGGAAGCACGCCCGCGGCCTCGGCGGGGGAATCGGGATAGACGTTTGCCACGGTAATGACCTGATAGGAAATGCCGTTGATGGTCAAAAGATCGTTGACCACGCTGATGCCGATACCGCACATTTCGCCGTTTTGAGAGTTGGTCTGCTCGGCGAATTCCTCGGCGGTGAAGTACTCGGCGTAGTAATCTCCGGTGGCGGCTACATAGCCTTTGAGTACAGAGGCGACGAGGGCGTCATTGTCCAACTCATCCATGACCGTGAGGGAGCGGAACAGGCGATCTACCACATCCAGCTCGGCAAACGCATCCTCCTTCACGCTTCCCTGCCCTGTCTGAAGGGAGTCAGGCAGCTCACGGAGCATGTAGGAGCGAGTCAGAGAGAAGGTTAGAAGAACAGCCAGCACCACGGCGGTGATCACAGTGGATACCGCGGCGGTCAGACCGACCTTTCGCCCCTCTCGGGGAGGAGGCGCGCTCACGTAGCGGCGCGGCGCGGACGTCTCATCCGGTGTCTGCGCTGTATCCCCTCCGGCGCGTTCGGCGGAGCGGTGGAGGGATCCGCTTCGGCAACCGATTGCGACGGCAGACAGATCTCAAGGCCTTTGGCGCTCATAATGTGGGAAAGCGTTCTTTCCAGCTCGCTGTCGGGGAGCGTTTCCGTTGCCAGAATCAGCTCGGCTGAGTCTTCGGCGAGCGTGATACGGACGCTTTGAACGGCGGGGATGCTTTCGCAGGAGGCCGTTATGGCGGGGATCATGGCTTCTGTGACCATGCCCCGGATGTTATAGGTAACGTATTTCATTCTTGGTATTGATCCTCTTTTGCGCAGGGGTACGGACAACGCGGCGGTTGTATCCGTAGTGTATGTCCAAAACCGTTCGTTTTATTCACGGGAGCCTGCGCGATGGAGCGAAGGGATTAGTACTTGCCGGGCTTGGAGCCGAGATACTTCTTGACCATGAGCGCGACCTTGAAGGTGATGGCGTGCTCAAACTCACGGAGATCCAGACCGGTCAGCTTGCGGATCTTCTCCAGACGGTACACCAGCGTGTTGCGGTGGACGAAGAGCTTACGGGAGGTTTCGGAGACGTTGAGGTTGTTCTCAAAGAAGCACTGGATGGTCATGAGGGTCTCGCGATCCAGGGACTCCAGGCTACCCTTCTTGAATACTTCCTGCAAGAACATCTCGCAGAGGGTGGTGGGAAGCTGGTAGATCAGACGGCCGATGCCCAGATTCTCGTAGCTGACCACGCTCTTCTCGGTCTCAAATACCTTGCCGACGTCCAGCGCGATCTGCGCCTCTTTGTAGGCTCTGGCCAGATCCTTGATGTTTTCCACGATGGTCGAGATACCGATGGAGACCTTGGTATAGAACTCGGAGGACATGGTATCCACGATGTTGGTGGCAATCTTCTCCATGTCGCGGTTCTCGGAACCGGCCTTAACCTCCTTGACCAGAACGATATCGTGCTCACCGACGCTGATGACGTAGTCACGAGCCTTGTCGGGGAACATGTTCTGGTGCATCTCGAAGGGCATCATATCGGTCTTGCCCGTGAACTTGACCAGGAATACCACGCGGGGTTCCTCGGCGTTGAAATGCAGCTCCTTGGACTTGATATAGATATCGGAGGGCAGAATGTTGTCCAGGATGATGTTCTTAATGAAGGAGCCCTTATCGTACTTTTCGTCATACAGGTTCTTGATGTTGCCCAGGGCAACGCAGAGCAGACGGGAGGTCTTATCGGCCTCGCTGTCGTCACCCTCGACGAAAACGATATACTCGCGCTTGGCGCCGCCGGCCAGGGGACGGTAGGTGTAGCCGCCGGAGACCACCACGTCGGTGGTATAGGCCAGCTCCTCACGGATGACCTGGCAAACCTCACCGATCTTGACGAGCTCGGAGCAGGCGATGATCACGCCTGTCTCGTCGATAACGCCGATGGTGCGGTCAACTGCGTCCTTCATTTGATGGATCACGCTTTGGAACAGTCTGTTAGACATAGACTTTTACCTCTCTTTGTTTATTACTTATCATGAAATATATTCATCCGCCGCGCGGAAGCAGGTACATAGGGAGATGGGGGCTATGGGGTTCAGCGATCAGGTTTCAAAGCTCAAGGGCATAGATGAGACAGCTCAGAACAAAGCCTGAGGCAGTCTCGGTGCGCAGGATTCGTTTGCCGAGCCCTGTCATGGCGGCGCCCTGCTCGCGGGCTGCCTCTGCTTCGGCCGGGGAGAAGCCTCCCTCGCTGCCGACGAAAATGGCGATCTCGGGCGCCCGGCCGTTCTGCTCGGCGGCCTCCAACAGGGGGCGCGCGCGGTTCAGGACAGCGGGGAGCGGGGTGACCTCATCGCCCTCGTAGCAGAAGAGAATGAGATCGGCGGCGCGGGCGGAGTCCAGCGCTTCGGCATAGGTAACGGTCGGTTTCACGAGAGGAATGATTCCTCGGCCGCATTGCTTGGCGGCCTCTTCTGCGATGCGCTGGCGCCGCTCGGTCTTGCGCGTCTCAGCCTCGGGCTTGGCGCGGACGATGCAACGGCTGCTCTCAAAGGGGATCACCTCGGTAACACCGCACTCCACCGCCTTTTGGATCACCGTATCCAGCTTATCCCCCTTGGGGAGCGCCTGGTAGAGACGGGCGGCGAAGGGGGGCTCGGTGTCGATGGGGGAGGAGGAGAGGATGCGGGCGGTGGCGGTATCGCTGTCAAAGGAGACCATCTCGCAGAGATAGGCTGTCTGCTGGTCGCAGACCTTAATGCGGTCTCCCGGCGCCAGACGCAACGAGTAAGCGGCGTGGCGGGCATTTTCCCCTGTCAGGACGATCTTGTCCTCTGTGACGGCGGACGGCTCCACAAAAAAACGCGGCATACGGCACCCCTTCCTTCCGGCTTTTGGATAGAAAACCCGATTCGCCAGTCAAGGGACTGACCAAATCGGGAAAAATTCGGTCAAATTGACGGCGATTTCGTTCGCCGTGACAATTCACAAAGATTTTGGCAATGTGCATATCAATAATATACCACACAATCACCAATTTGTCAACACTTATTTTGTGATTTTACGCAGAAAAGGCGTCATTATTTACAATTTCTTCTTATTTTGTCTCGAAAAGCGGGGACAAAGTTTCCAAAACGGTATAAAGACGATTGCACGAAACGTGTTTATCGGATGTGCAATTTGCATGGAATCGATTTTGCATCATTCGTTTGGGTTCTTTTTCGGCGGGTACGAACGGTTTCCGGGTCTTCCGGCGCCATCTTTTTTCTCAAAGGGCTTGGCATCACGACGCTCCGGTCTGCGGTCGGGCTTGCGGTCAAAGATCTCCTTGGCGGTTCTCTGCCCTTCGGTGCGCGCCTCGGCGGGCTTGAAGTATTCGTAGAGGTAGCACGGAAGCATACCGTTATACAGCTTTTTGACCTTATCCGCCCGCTGGCCGTACAGGCGATCGAAGCGGTCGCAGGAGGTGAGGACGTAGATCTGCCAGGGGTAGAGCGCCTTGAAGGAGCCGCCAAGCTGTTGGTACAGCCGCTCGATCTCCTCCCGTTCGCCCATACGCTCTCCGTAGGGAGGATTGCAGACGACGGTTCCCTTTCGATCCTCCCGCTTGATTCTGCGGGCGTCGGCTTGAAAGATATTGAGGTACTCCTCTACCCCTGCGCGCAGGGCGTTTTCGTAGGTGATATCCAGAATATCCTCGTCGATGTCCGAAGCGTAGACCTCGAATTTGCAATCGGTGCGGATGCGCGCGGAGGCTTCCTCTCTGGCCTGCGCCCACAGGGGGGAGGGGATATTGGCGAAGCTCTCCCCCGCGAAGGAGCGTCCCAGACCGGGCGCCCGTCCGCTGACGATCATAGCGGCCTCAATGGCGATGGTGCCCGAGCCGCAGAAGGGATCCCAGAACAGGATATCCTCGCGGGGGCGGGCGGTGAGCGCCAGCGCGGCGGCCAGCGTTTCACGCAGGGGGGCGGCGCCTGCCTCGGGGCGGTACCCGCGCTTGTGGAGGGCGACACCCGAGGTGTCTAGCATGAGGGTGGCCACGTCCTTGAAAATGAAGAATTCGATCTGGTATTTCACTCCGGTCTCCTCGAACCAGGAAATACCGTATTTGTCCTTCAACCGCTCCACAACGGCTTTCTTGACGATGCTTTGGCAATCGGGGAGGGAGGTCAGGGCGCTCTTGATGGAGTGTCCCTTCACGGGGAAGGCATCCGTGCGTCCGATCCAATCCTCCCACGGTAGGGCGCGGACGCCGTCGAAAAGCTCTGCAAAGCTGGCGGCGGGAAAACGGCCGATGCGAACGAATACCCGCTCGGCGCACCGCAGGGCGATATTGGCGCGGGGGATATCGCGCGCCTCTCCCTCAAAGGTGACGCGGCCATCCATGGTGTCCAGGCGCTTGAGACCCAAGGCATCGATCTCTTCGCCGAGGAGCTTCTCCAAGCCGAACATGCAGGTGGCAACCAAGGTTAGTTTCATAGGATCATCCTTTCATGAGTCGTGATGCAAAGATACAGAGATACAAGATACGGAGATACAAGATTTTTCTGTGCGTAGTCATATCTTGTATCTGAATATCTTGTATCTTGTATCTTTAGGGAGTCTCTAAATATTCAGCGTGCGGAGAGCGACGAGAAGATTTTTTGTCAGATGAAACAAAAATCCGCACGCGTAGTTGATCCTACGCGAAGGTTTTTTGTGAAGTATGACGGATAAGATTCCGTCGATTCTTCGTGCGATGAATTTTTAGAGGCTCCCTTTAATTTATCGGAACCACTTCCCTACCTGCACGCCCCGCTCGCCATGGAAGCCGATGCGCAGGATGCGATACCACACCTCGTCCGCAGGACAGCTTTCGGGAAGAATGCCCACGCGGTCGCGCATGGCCTTAATGAGGTATTCGGGATTGAGGTTTTCGGTGTTGCCCGCGCGCAGGGTGGCGCGGAGATGGATCAGACCGTTCGGATCCGCCACGGCCTTGGCGCTGTGGATCATGGGAAGGATATTGACCTCCTTATCCCCCGATTTGGAGCGCTTGGTCATGATGATGGGCTCGGCATCCGGCGTGAAAATGCTGTTTATAGCCTTGGAATTGTCGATGGGATCGCCGGGGGTTTTCATGGTGATCTCATAGGTGCCCCAGGCTATGTCCGAGAAGGAGGTTTTGGGGATATAGACCTCCGAGACCAGCATCTCGCCTGTGAGCTCGGCGTTGAGCTGGTTCTTGATCTCCTCGCAGGTGATCCTGCGGTCGATGCGGAGATCCACCATCTCCCCCATACCCTCGGAGCCAACGGGCAGGGGCACGCCGAAGGTGATCTTGCTGTGAGGGTTGAAGCCCTGCGTATACCACATGGGGATGGAAGCGCGCACCAGCACGCGTTGCCAGGTACGCTGAAGATCCAAATGGGAGAAATACTGAAGATTTCCCGTTTTCTGGAACACAACGCGAACCGTGATGGGCTCGGCCAGCAGTTCGCGGTCAAATTTGGAAATACGGTTTACTTTGCCTTGGGACAGCATGCGCGCTCACCTCCCATTTTATTTGCGCCGCAGCCCGAGCAGTTCTCTCGGCAGTTGGGGGTAGTGCTTCCCTCATGGGCGCGGGCGTTCTCTCTTTGCAGGAATTTCTTGGTCACTCCGCAATCGATGATATCCCAGGGCAGGGTCTCGTCGAGGGCGTAGCGGCGGTTGGCGTAAAAGGCAGGATCGATACCGGTCGCGGCGAAAATATCCATCCACGCATCGTAGTCGAAGAACTCTGACCAGGCCTCGAACTTGAAGCCGCGGCGGCAGGCCTCCTCCAGGGCGGGGGCAAGACGGCGGTCGCCGCGCGCCAGAACGGCCTCCAGACGGCAGGTCTTGGCGTTGTGATAGTTATACTTCACCCGACGGTCGCGGACGCAGGAGCCCACGAAGTCCTGCTTGCGCTCCATCTCCTCCAAGGTGTCCTGGGGCTCCCATTGGAAGGGAGTGAAAGGCTTGGGAATGAAGGGGGAGACGCTGATGGTGACCTGGGGATGCTTCCCCTTCTGGCGGTTGGGGTTTTGATAGTAGGCCGAGGCGACGCGGTGCGCCAGCTCGGGAATCTCGGAAAGATCCTCGTCGGTCTCGGTGGGGTGACCCTGCATGAAGTAGAGCTTGACCTGGTTCTTGCCCGCGTCAAAGGCTACGTTGACCGCTCGCATAAGGTCTTCCTCATAGAGGTTTTTGTTGATGACGTCGCGGAGACGCTGAGAGCCTGCCTCGGGCGCGAAGGTGATGGTGGAATTGCGGATGGAGGCCACCTTATCCATGAGCTCCCGGGTGAAGGAGTCGGCGCGCAGGGAGGGCAGGGACAGGCTGACCATATTGGGGTTTGACCAAGACAGGAGCTTGTCGGTCAGGCAGTCGATCTCGGTATAGTCGCTGATGGACAGGGAGGACAGGGACATTTCCTCGTAGCCCGAGGACTCAAAGATGGCGCGGCACTGGCAATCCACCACGTCGGGGGTTTTTTCACGAACGGGACGGTAGACCATGCCTGCCTGGCAGAAGCGGCAACCGCGGATACAGCCGCGGCCTACCTCTACGGTGATACGATCCTGCACCGTCTCGATATAGGGCATGACCACCTTCTCGGGGAAAGGCGCCTTGTCCAGATCCTCCACGATGCGCTTGGTGACGGCTTTCGGGATATCATCGTAGATAGGGGTGTAGGCCTCGACGGTGCCGTCGGGGTTGTAGGTAACGGTGTAGAGGGAGGGGACGTAGACACCCTGGATGCTGCGGGCGGCCTCATGGAGGAAGCCTGCGCGGGTGTAGGTTCCCTCGTCCTTCATTTTAATATAGAGGCGGACGATCTCGGGGAGCATTTCCTCGCCCTCGCCGATGTTGAAGAGATCGAAGAAATCCGCCACAGGCTCTGGGTTATAGGAGCAGGGGCCGCCGCCGATGACCAGCGGGCAGTCCTCCCCGCGGTCGGCAGAGCGGAGGGGGATGCGCGAAAGCTCCAGCATGTTCAGCACGGTGGTGTAGCACATTTCGTACTGGAGGGTAAAGCCCAAAAAGTCAAAGTCGGCCACGGGGTCGCCGCTCTCCAGGCAGGTCAGCGGGACGTTCTGCTCTACCATTTTCTCCTGCATATCCACCCAGGGGGCATAGGTGCGCTCGCACCAGATATCATCGTGGAGGTTGAGGCAGTGGTAGAGAATACGAACGCCCAGGTTGGACATACCGATCTCATAGGAATCGGGGAATGCGAAGGCGAACCGCGCTTTCACGGCGGATTTATCCTTTAGGATCTGACCGTATTCACCGCCCGCGTAGCGGCCGGGGCGGGAAACCGAGGTCAAGAGCATACGTTTCTGATTTTGATTCATAATGACGTGTTATCTCTGCTTTCTTGTTTGATTTGTTTTGGTAGCGGTATTCGCGGATTCGGCGGCGAGCTCTTCCCTGCCGGGCTTGGACTCGCCCGGGGCGGAATCGTTTCGCGGCGCTTGTCCGAGGGCTTCGCGGCTCGTTGCGGCCGAGGCGATCCAAAGGGTCACGCCGCCCTGGAGAAGCTGCCAGAGAACGACAGCTCCCGATAGGAACGGCCACGTCCAGCCAAGGCAGGCGGCCAGAACCGAGAGCCCGACTCCGGGAATCAGGCAAAGCCATTGGAAGAGGTTGGCTCGGCGGTACGCGCGGAGCATGGCGCGGCAAGCGTTCAGGGGGTGGAGAATATCCAGGCTTCGTCCCGTGGCGATCAAGCCGCTCTCTCTGAACGTGCGGCTGGCTTCAAAGCTCTCGGGACGCAGGACGTCCAGCCTTCCCCGCTTGCGCAGACGGGTGAGACCGTCCATAGCGGGATCTACAAGCGGGTCGAAGGAGGAAACGGAGACCTCGTAGCCCTGGTCGTACAGGCTGGCGACGCTGTGGGAGAAGGTACGCCCCACCCGGTATTCCATGGCGTACGCCAGATGGAAATTGCGGTTGAAGGCTACGTAGAGCACGTGGCTCCCTTCGCTCTTTTTGTATCGCTGCTCCATGCTGAGCTTGGGTAAACGGATACCCCGCCGGGTCAGCGCGACGTGAGAGCCCATCATGATCTCGGTGGTGGATTTCTCGTCGGCATTGACCAGGTACAGGCGCAGGTACTGCTCGTCGATCTCGGCGATCTCGATCCGTTCGCGCTCCGTATGTGTCTCGCGCAAAATGGGCTCTACGGCGAGGGGCGTATGCAAAAGACGGAACACGGTATCGGCCATGCGGCGGAATTCCTCGGAGCGGGTGTCACCCCGCAGGGTTATATCCTTCCGATAGAGCGCCTTCAACGCGTCGCCGTCCGAAAAGATCAGGTGAGCGGGCGTGGGGGTGATATAGTCTGAGGGGGCGGCCGTTCCGATGACGGCGGCGCCTTTCTGACCGAGCTCTCGGTTGACGCGGTGGAGGGGCATCGTCATAGCGATCAGGTAAGAGGACGGCAGGCAGAGCAGATACGTGGCGGTGAACGTCCGCAGAGCGTCGGTAAAGCCAGCGTCATGCAGAGCCAGGCGCAATCCCGCGCAGAGGATGGCGGCCAGAAGCGCGGCGGGCAGAAGATAGTTCAGCCGTCCCATGTAGGGATTGTACCGTCCTGTACGGGCAAAATAATCGGATACGCACCCTGCGCGAACCACTGTGAACACACGGCGGCGGGGGTGGATCTCCTCCCGCTCCTGCAATGCGTCCAGCGCGGCAGAGGCGGGGGTGGCTTCATCGGTCAGCAGATAGGGGGCCTTGCCCGAGGAGGCCACAAGGAAGGCGCGGTGCTCGCCCTCGGTCACAAGGAGCTCGGACAGAGCGGCCACGGCCAGCATGAACAGCGCCGCGCTGCCGAACAGAGGAAGGCTGTACGGATTCCCTACCGTCCACGCGATCCCGCCGTGGATCAAGGCGACAAGCAGAGCCACCGACGAAACGGTATAGCGGGTCGGTTCGAAATCCAAAAGGCCCTTGAATCCCCGCCCCAGACGCGGAAGGAAGGGGAGGGAGATCATGAGGAGCCAGATAAGCCCCAGGGGGATGTAGTAGGGTGTGTCGACCGGAGTAGGACGGCTGACAGGCGCCAGCAGAACGGGCAGAAGCTCGTAGAGCAGGCCGATCAACGCGCCCATAGAGGCGACCGCCAGCCGCGCGATATTCTTTTGGCGGGCATGACCGTACGCGCTCTCGACTCCGGCGGTGTCCTCCCTGCCTCGGTACTCACGCTCCGCGCGGACGGAGGGGATTTCGGCAGCGCGGCGGAGCGGATGGTTTTCTTCGGCCGCTTTTTGCGTGTTGGATTCGTGGAGCTTTTCCACCTTGATCTGGTCGTCTGTATGGCGGAGGGAGGTCTCATATCCCAGCCGCAGGTACAGATCGGTGTCACTCAGCTCGGATTCCTCCTGCTCCTCGCGGTTGTTGGCCGCCATGTGATTCGTGTAATTGTCGTTTGCATCCGATCGCCGGTTGGATGCCTCGGCCGATTCGGCGGGAGCCGGAGAGGCGGTCGGGGCAGGCGCAGGCTTTCGCACAGTGGAGGAAATATCATCCAAGCCCAACTGGAGGGGGGAGAATACCCGGGAGACTGTACGCGGACGCGGCGCATCCGAAGAGGGCGCTTGCGCGGGAGCCGAGAATTTGTGATTTATGGGGGGAATATCGGCTATGTGGGTTTGAGACGGTATGATTTCCTCGGGGGCTTGGCTTTCAAGGATCAATCGCTGATTTTCACCGGCGAGCTCCAAAAGGCGTTGTCCGCCGATCTCGGCGGAGACCGACGCGCTGTTCAGATGATCGTCGGGGAGCGCATCGGACGTGGGACGGCGATAGATAGCCGGCTGAGGCGGTGACGGTATGGGCGCAGGAATGGGATCCTCCAACGGGGGAATTTTTTTGTCCATGTCCTCGTCAAGCTCGTCCTCGGGAATATCCTCGTCTATGTCTTCGTCGAGCTCGTCCTCGGGAATATCCTCGTCTATGTCTTCTTCAATCTCGTCCTCGGGGAAATCCTCGTCCATGTCTTCGTCAAACTCGTCCTCGGGAACATCCTCGTCTATGTCCTCGTCAAACTCGTCTTCGAGAATATGCTCGTTCGAAGTAGAGGCGAACTCATTTTTCGAATCAGACAGATCCTCGTTCAGATTCTCGCGGAATTCTATACTTCCCTCGGCTTCTTCCCATTCAAATTCGGATGTATCCGGCACGTCGGCGGGCGTTGCGCATTCGGCGCTTTTATGGAGCTGGGCGCGGAGTAGCACGGCCAGATCATCCTCTACGCGGTTATTTTCCGTCGGCTCCGGGTCATTCGGTTCTGCATTCATGGAAGCCTTCAGCTTTTCAGCCCAGTCCACGGATGCTGCTTCGGACTTGTTTTGGGGTGTGGGCAAATCTGTCCCTCCCTTCTGTTTGATATGGTAGGGTGATCAATCAAGGTGATGCTGGCGCGCGATCTCGGCCAGGATCACCGAGGCGGCGGTGGAAACGTTGAAGGAATTGACGTGGCCGTACATGGGGATGGACACGATGCCGTCGCAGGCCTCCTTGACCACGCGGGAAACGCCGTCTCCCTCACTACCCATGACCAGGGCGCAGGCTCCGCGGAAGTCGGTGTCATAGTGCGCCGAGCCGCCTGCCTCGGCGGCGTAGACCCATACGCCGGCCTTCTGCAATTCCAGAATGGTGGTGTGAATATTGGCTACCTTGGCCACGGCCAGATGCTCCATGGCGCCCGCTGAGGACTTAGCGACCAGAGCGGTCAGACCCACGGCGCGGCGGCGGGGGATGATGAGACCGTGGGCGCCGCAGCCCTCGGCGCAGCGGATCAGCGCGCCCAGATTGTAGGGGTCGGTGATGCCGTCGGCGATGACGATGAAGGGCTTCTCCCCGCGTTCGGCGGCGATGGCCAGGATATCCTCCACCGAGCAGTAGTCCTTCTGCGCCACCATGGCGATGACACCCTGGTGAGGCACGAACCCGGCCAGGCTGTCCAGCTTGGCCTTGTCTACCTCTACGATGGGGATACCCTTTTCGACGGCCTCGGCGACCAGCGCCACGATCGAGCCCTCGCGGTCGCCGCGGCGAACCAGGAGCTTGTCCACGGTGCGGTCGGAGCGGAGAAGCTCGCGGACGGCGTTACGGCCAATCACCAATCCGAGAGCAGCGCTATCGGAACCGCCCTCGGCCTCGGGATCGGGGGTGTTGCCGTCTTCATCGAGATCGTCACGGGTATCGCGGTCGTACTGCTTTTTCTCGTAGGTTCTGTGCTCGTCGCGGGGACGATCCGGATAGGGCTTCTTGTCGTAGGGCTTGTCACCGTAGGCCTTCTTTTCGTAAGGTTTTTTCTCGAAGGACTTCCCTTCCTTGTAGGGGCGGTCGCCCGTGGGGGTGAAGTTCTTGTCGGCGGGGTATTTCTTGACGCCCTTTCCGCCCTCGGGCTTGTAGGACTTTTTACGGTCGCCGCGGTCGTTGTTATTGTATGCCATGTGGATGGTTCCTTTCAAAAATATAAAAAATATACAGAATATATTATAGCATAAAAAAAGGATTTTGTATAGGGCTTTTGGGAGATTTTTTGTAGTTTTTCGGCAAAAAAATCCCCACACCCGTAGGTGTGGGGAAAAGATTTCAGGTGGCGGGGTTTTCAATGAGGACGGCGGTGTAGGTTCTCTCTATGTTTTCGGAATCATAGCCCTCCAGTAGGTAGAACCGTCCGTCGGTGGTTTTGACGATGCAACCGGGGCCGATACCATGGTAGCCGTACTCTTCCGTATGAGGACATTCTGCATTTATATGACCGTTCGACGACTGGTATTCTCCATGCTCACGGTCTAATTCTGCCCACGTTCCGTCTTTGAAAATGATGAATTCCCGTGTTTCGTCGGTTTCGCTCATGGTTACGTGATAAAAGCTGTAATCGGTGTAGTAGAAAATGCTGCGACCGCCACCGGACGTATCAGCATCTTTGAAGATGCTCTGCACGATCTCGTTACCGGCTACGGCGTTGATCTCTTCGTAGGTCACGGGCGTGAAGTCCACCAGACTCTGACCGTTCTTCCCTTCCTCGGCATAGGTCGCAAGCAGCGCATTGACCTGCTCCTCGGTTACGGCGGCGGGATCGGTGAAGCGTACGGAGCCCAGTACGGCGGCGCGCGCGATGGTCATTGCGTGCTGGGTCATTCCGGACTTGGACATGCCGGAGCTATGATCCATAACGTATTTTTTGCCCACGTAAATGGCGCCGGCTCCCGTAATCTGTCCTTCCTCGTTGGTCACCGTGTACAGAATTACGTCTTCCTCTACGGCGTCCTCAGGAGCGGAGTAATCAAAGCCCAGGATGACGCTGGAGGAGAAGGGGTCAATGGTCAACTCACGCTCGTAGAACGTATAGGATTCGTCCGTGGCGGAGTATTTGGAGGCCTTTTCGGGCGCCTTCCTGTTATCGAACTCGGAGCGATGGTGCAGGTTGTTGGTCAAATCCATGTAGTTCTGCCACTCGTCTTGGACTTTTTCCCATTCCTCCAAATCACCCTTTGTATAGAATATGTTGGGGTCGTAGGGCATTCCCACGTATCCGAGACACTCTCGATTCGCGCGCAGTGTCACGGTCTCGCCGGGCAGACAGTCAAAGAGAAGCACATGCAGATTCGTAAAATAGTCGGTCTGCATAAAGTTCGTGCTGAGGCTCTCGGTGGGAATGGCAGGATCCGAAATGGTCGCGGTCTCGGTGGCGGAAAGCATATCCAGCCGCACGATGGGCGCATCGTAGTAAGAAAGCTCGCCCGCGGAGGGGGCGGAGTCGGTGGCGGGCAGAGTTGCGGGCGGTACGGCGGGGTCGTCGGTCTTCAGCATAGGCAGAGCCAGCACCGCGCCCAGCGCCAGCACGGCTGTGAGGCAGGCGGCGGTGGCGGTCAGAAAGCGGCGGGTACGGGCGGTCTTGGATACGGCCGGAGCGTTCATGACGGTCATGGCTTCGGTCAGGGTATCGTCACGCAGGTGGTGGAACGCGTTATTGAGTTGATCTCGGTTGGTTTTCATGAGGTTTCTCCTTTCTCGTAGCTCATGGATGAATGGGCGAGGGTAAAACGGGCTTACAGATGTACGCCGTGCTCGGCGAGGATGCGGCGCAGACGCTTTCTCATACGGTTCAGACGCATCTCCACGGCGTGCTCTCCGAGGCCTCGCCGTTCGGCGATCTCGGCGTTGGAGTAGGCGGCGTAGTAGCGAAGCAGGAAAATGGCGCGGTTCTCCTTGTCCAAACCGTCCAAAAATACCTGCAGCGCGTCGCGTATGGCCATGGATTCATCGTCATTTTGCCCGTCCGGGTCAGCGAGGCATTGATCCAGCTCCTCCAGCGCGCAGACGTATTCTCCGCCTCCCCGACGGCTCGCGGTATTGAAGCGCACGCGATCTACGGCGCGGCGGCGTACCAGCGCGCCGACGTAGGCGAGCAGGGTGGTGTCGGCATTGGTCGGCGGGTTTTGCCACAGGTCTAAAAGCGCGTCGTTGAGACATTCCTCGGCGTCCGAGGCAGAACCCGTGATCCGAAAGGCCAGACCGTACAGGAGTCTTCCCCAGCGGTCGGATACCTCGGTCAAGGCGGTTTCGTCGCGTCGCCGAAGCCGTTCCGGCAGGCGTTGCTCGGCGGTCACGTTGTGATATGTGGGAGACATAGACCCTCCTTTCAGAATTGGTAAGGATTGAGCGGACACCCGGGGTGTCAAACACGTGTTCATCTATATTATCGAAAACGCGGGAGCTTTCCTCACGGTATTTTTCAAAAAAAGGAAAAATCCCCACGCCGTAACGCAGGGATATTCGGATTACTTGATCTCGATCTCGATCTTCTTGATGCGCTTCTTCATCTTGCGCAGATCCCCCAGCATCTTGAAGGTGTCCTTCACGATGTTGACCTTGGACTCGCGGTGGTTGATGATCTTGACAGGCGTTTCAAGGATCTTCTTGCCCAGCTTTTTAGCCCAGAGAATGGCCTCAAAGTCGAAGGCAAAGCCGTTGACCTCACAGCGGGGGAAGATCTCCACGACGGTCTGACGGGTGAAGGCCTTACAGCCGCACTGGGAATCCGAGAGCTTGAAGCCGCCCACGAAGCAGAGGATCTTGATATAAATTTTGGAGGCCAGCTTGCGGATGAAGGTATAACCCTCATAGCCGTCCTTGTGGAGGTTGCGGGAGCCGATGACCATATCGGCGTCGGGATGGGCGGTGAATTCATCGTACACCTGCTTGATGACGTCGGTGCCGTAGGCCAGGTCGGCGTCGGTGAACATAACGATGTCTCCCTCGGCGGCCAGGAGCGCGGTGCGGACGGCGCAGCCCTTGCCTTGGTTGTCGGGGTAGCCCACCACGCGGACGTTGGGGAGGTTCAGAGCCTCGACCGTTTTATCACAGCCGTCCTTGGAGCCGTCGTTGGAGAAAATGATCTCGTAGTCGGTAAAGGTTTTGGACATATACTCGTGCAGGGTCTTGGCGGTGTCAGCGATGATGCTGTTCTCGTTGTACATGGGGATGCACAGGGAGATCTTTTTGTTGAATACGGTTTCGGTGTTACTCATAACGGTTCCTTTCGGTGGTTAGTTTTTTCGGTAGATATGGAGATCGAAGGAGACCTCGGTATCGAGGCGGGTCGCGCTTTGGATACGGTCGTGACCGTGCTGGCTTGTGCGCCAGTAGTAGGGGGTCATGGAGAACAGCGCCGCGATGTGGGCAGGCCCCTCCACCGTGATGCGGAAGGTGACGTTTCGGGTATCCACCCGTGTCAGTACGCTTCCCTCCCCGGGCAGATCGCGGCGGGGGTCATTGAGGTACGGATCGTCATAGACCAGCTCCTTGAGCCCGAGCAGGTGCCGCTCTCCCGCTCCGGCGACGATGAGGTGACCGCCCGTTTTCAGAACGCGGGCGTACTCGTCGGGGGCGCAGGGGGCGAAAATATTGGTCACCGTGTCGAAGGTCTCATCCTGTACGGGCAACTCGAAAACGCTTCCCACGGCGTATAGCGTGGAGGAGGCTTGTCCGGCAGACAGCCGGTGGGCGCGGGCGGCCTTGGCGGCGGCATCCACGGCGAATTTGGACAGGTCAATGCCCAAAACGGGATAGCCCGCCTCGGCGATGCGGTTGGAATAGTACCCTTCCCCGCAACCGGCGTCCAGAACCATGCCGCCGACGGGAGAGCATTCTTGTACCAACGCCGTCAATGCATCGGCGGCGGGGGTGTAGTACCCGCGGTTCAGAAACGAGGAGCGAGCGCGAACCGCTTCCTTGGAATCTCCGCCTCCGCTGTGCCGAGGGGCGAGGGGGATATAGCCGCCGGCGGCGCCGTCGAACAAATGGGCTTTTCCGTGAGGATTGCGGGGACTGACCGCGGCGGAGCAGACCAGGCTTCGGCCGTCCTCGGACACGCCGAGAGCGGCGCCGCAAACGGGGCAGGCCAGCGCCTCAGTCAGGCGGGGATGAAGTTCAAGGTGGAGATCGGGCATAGCGGACTCTCTTTCTGGATAGTTATGATTCCCTATTATACACCATTTTGTCGAAAAAAGCAATAGGTCAGGAAAGATTTTCGGGATTTGCCTGTTCTGCGGGAAGCTCGAACCAGAATGTGGAGCCGCATCCCAGCTTGCTCTCTACGCCGTAGGTGGTGTGGTGCGCCTCCAAAACCTGCTTGACGATGGAGAGCCCCAGACCCGTTCCGATCATGGCGCGGCGGTGTACCTTGTCGATCTTGTAGTAACGATCCCAGATCAGGGGGATCTGCTCGGGGGGGATACCTGCGCCGCTGTCCGTGACCGATACCCGCACGCGGGAGCCGTCGGCGGATAGGGTCTGGGTCACCCGTACCAGCTTGTCATCGCCTGTGTAGTTGATGGCGTTGTTGATGAGGTTATAGATGACCTGGAGAAGCATGGTGCGGTCGGCGCGGACGTACACTTCGTCCCCAACCTCATATTCGATGCGGTAGCCGTCCTTCTGCGTGAGCTTTTCGTAGCGGAGCATGGTGGATTGAATCAGCGCGGTGAGGTTCATCACCTCCAGGCTCGGGAGTCTGGTGCCGGCTTGGAGCTTGGAGAGATCCAGCAGATCGTTGACAAGCTGGGAGAGCCGTTCTGTCTCGTCAATGATGACCTGGATGTTTTCCGGGGTGTTTTCACCGGGCAGATCCCGCATGACCTCGCTGTATCCGACGATCATGGTCAAGGGGGTGCGAAGATCGTGGGAGATGTTGGCGAGGAGCTCCTTTTGAAGCCGATCGTTTCTGGAGAGCTGCTCCGAGGCGTGGGTCAGGGATTCCGACAGCTCAGCTACCTCCCGATAGCCGCCCGCCTGGAAATCTGCGTCGTAATGCCCCTGCGCGAGCCGCTTGGCGGCGCGGTTCATTTTCTTGATGGGTTGGGAAATATTACGGGAGATGAGAATCGCCAGGAACAGAGAGCCGCCCAGAAGGATGAAGGCGATCATCCAAAACTGTGTCTTGAGCGTTGCCACCGTGGCGTTCAACGGCTCCAGCTCGGAGTTGAGCATGAGGATATAGGTATTCCCCGATTCGTCCAGGATCACCCGCACGCAGATCATGTTCAGATTCTGCTTCAGGGGGGATTTCCAAATGCGGTCGCGGAAGCTGTCGTCCTTATTCTGGGGATTCTGAATTTGCGAGGGATCCGCCATAGCTTCGGGATTGGTGACGAACAGGGCGTCGGGAGAGAGGGTCTTGGTGTATACGCCGCCGTTGTTGACCGCTTGGTTGTATAGATAGGTGAGGTAGTGGCTGGAGATGCGGTGGATCAGACAATCTCCCGACACCTCGGCGCTGACGAGCTGCCGCGCGGTGGTGCCGTCCACCCGAAAGACCCGGATGCAGAGAAGGTAGTCGGTGGCGCATTCCTCCACCACCTGATCCAGCCGACCGGGATTGCTTCGGATCGCCTCTGTCACCAATCGGTCGGTCATTTTTAGTTCGTCGTATTTACTTTGACGATAGAAGTAATTCAGAAGGCCGATCTGCATGACCCAGACCACCAAAAGGATGAACAGGGTAAACAGCGCCAGGTAGGCCAACAGCTTGCGGGAGATGCTGATACGCCCCCCGACGCCTGCGCGGCGGCGGGGGGAGCGTTTTTCGTTGGGTTGTTCAAGCTCGGGTGTCATAGGCGTCAATCCCCTTCAAAGCGATAGCCTACGCCGCGGATGGTGACGATATACTTGGCGTAGGAGCCGAGGCTCTTGCGAAGCAGCTTGATGTGGGTATCCAGCGTGCGGGCATCTCCGAAGAAATCGTAGCCCCAGACCTCGCTGATCAGCTTCTCTCGGGAGAGGGCGATGTTGCGGTTGGCGAGCATATAGAAGAATAGGTCGTATTCTTTGGGGGACATATCCACCCGCTCGCCGTCCACGTACACGATGCGGGCGGTCACGTCGGCGCGCAGGCCGCCGTTGTCCAGCTCGATGATGCGGTTGGGGGTAACGTTTTCGGCGGGAGCGGCGGGGCGGTTGACCCGCTTCATCACGGCGTCCACCCGGAGCATCAGCTCCTTGGGGGAGAAGGGCTTGACCACATAGTCGTCAATACCCAGCTCGAAGCCGTTGATCTTATCATATTCCTCCCCGCGGGCGGAGAGCATGATGATGGGGGTCTGGGTGATCTTGCGGATCTCGCGGCAGGCCGAGAAGCCGTCCAGCTCGGGCATCATGATATCCATGATGATCAGGTCAAAGCTTTCCTTTCGGCAAAGCACCACCGCTTCCATGCCGTCTCCCGCTTCGGTGACCGTATGGCCTTCAAATTCAGCGTACTTGCGGATAATGGCGCGGATGCGGCTTTCGTCGTCGACAACAAGGATGTGATACATGAGTATAGGCTGCCTTTCTGTTAGAATGTCAGGGGTCTGCGGTTACGCGGCGGGGAGCAGGGCTTCGGGCATATCCTCGATCAGGGTCACAGTTACGGTGATCTGCTCCCGATTGCGGTAGACCGTCAGCTCCAGAGTGTCGCCTACCTGCTTGCGTTGGATAATACCGGCCAGATCGCTGACGGACAGGATCTCTTCTCCGTCGGCGGCCAGGATCAGATCGCCGTAGGCCAGGGTGGCGTGGCTGTCATCGTAGACGTACACGCCCAGATTGAAGGAGTCGAAGTAGCGCATGGCGGTCTGGATGGAGGTGACGTCCACCACGGTAAAGTCGATCGCGGGGCGGCCGCGGACGTAGCCGTAATGGATGAGCTCCAGAATGACCTCGTAAGCGGTGTCAATGGGGATGGCAAAGCCCAAGCCCTCCAGCTCCTCGGAGGACATCTTGGCGTTGACAACGCCGACCAGCTCGCCGGCGAGGTTAAAGAGTCCGCCGCCGGAATTACCGGGGTTGATGGGGGCGGAGATCTGGAGCAGGGTCATGTTCATGCTGCTGACGCTGATCTCGCGGGCGGTGGCCGAGATCATACCCTCGGTCACGGTGCCGCCCAGAGAACCCAGGGGATTGCCGATGGCCAGGATATCCTCTCCCACCACCAGATCATAGCTGGAGCCAAGGGTGGCGACGGTCAAGGGGTAATCGCCCGCGTCGATCCACAAAACGGCGATGTCGGTCTGCTCGTCCGAGCCGATGAGGGTGGCGGGGAACTCCTTCCCGTCGTTCAGGCGGACGGTGATGGAATTGGCTCCGTCGATGACGTGGTGATTGGTGACGATGAAGCCCTCCTGTGCGATGATCACGCCGCTTCCCGCTCCGCCGGCGATATACTGGCCGATGAGACCGGATTGAACGATGGTCTCGGTGGTGATCTCCACCACCGATGCGGAGACACGGCTGACGACCGTGGCCACCGATACGGCGTCTTTCCCCGCCGAGGTCAGAACCTCGCCGTTTTCATCGGTTTCAATATCCGCGCGGCCGTCACCGTTGGCGTCCACCCGCTCGGAGGGGAGCTTTTGGATGGAAGCTATGGGCGGGATGGAGAGATTGCCCATGGAATTGGCGCCGCTTGAGGAGGAGCCCGAATGATTCTCCCCGCTCTGGTTTCCGGGGAGGATCACACGGTCGGTGGAGACCTCGTCGGAGTCACCGTCGCTGATGATGAGGCCCCCCGAGGTGCCGGCCTCCCGATTGGCGTCGTCGGTTTCCGAGGGCGGCGTATGTGAATCGGAAGGATTCAGAGAGCGCGCCGCCATATACGCGCCGAAAAAGCAACAGGAGCCGATCACCAGAGTCGCCATGACCGAGGCCAGAGCGATCACGACGCCGCGGTAACTGCGGTTTTTGTGATGCTGGGCGGCGTTTGAATTATAGATGAAGCCGTGGCTTCCGTCGGGATTGGTGTAGCCTTGGCCGTCGTCGGTTGCGGAGGAACGGTAGGTATACCCGTTGTCTGCTGTGCTGTACGTATCGGAGCGATCGGCGCGGCCGTCGTTTGAAGCGTTTCCTTCCATAGGATCATACTGGTTCATGAAAGATAACCCCCTTCTGTCGGATTGACTCTATCCACGGCGCGATGCGTTTGATGGATATGGTTATATTATACCCCTCAATTGTGATGATTTCTTGATTTTTCAGCAAGGTTGTTTTGAAAAAACATGAAATTTTCCGAATGCTCCGCGGATATGATGCGGGGAGCGGTCTCCCATGCGGCTCGCATTGGAGTGGCGCTCCCGGGTTCGGTTCAGTTCAGGTATTCCTCCAGTGTGATTCCCTTTTCATGAATGGCGGTGGCGGCCTTTACACCCACGAAGCGGTAGTGCCAGGGCTCGTAGGAGTAGCCCATCACGTCGGTCTTATCGGCCGGATAGCGGAGAATAAAGCCGAAGGCGTGGGCGTTGGCGGAGAGCCATTCGTAGGCGGGATTTTGGGCAAAGGTCTCGTCCAGCTCAATGTGCTTCGTGCTGATGAGATCCATGCATAGCCCCGTCTGGTGCTCGCTCTCGCCGGGACGGGCGGAGTAGGTGAGCACCTGCGCCTCGCATTGCGCCTGCGTCCAATCGGGATGGGCATCTATTTCCTGGCCGAGATACGTATTGAACAGGATCTGCTGGTAGCTGTACGACCGATAGCCGCTGGTGATGGCGATATCCTCGTAGCCGCAGGCGCGGAGCTCCCGCACCATGGCCTCGGCGGCCAGCGCGGCGGTGGCTTCCATTTGAACGTCCTTTCCGTACAGAGTCAGGTCTGCGGGAATGGCAGAGAGCTCTTCGGGGGCGTAATCCTTTCCAAGGGGCGTCTGTTTATTGGCCAATTTCAAGTAGGCCTTGTCGGTGGATGAAATAGCGGATTGGTAGTGTTCCATATCAATTTGATAATCGTAGTCGGGCGCCTTCTCACCGCAGGAGGCGAGGAGGGCGGACAGCATAAGAGCGGCGGCGGTGAGCCGAAGGGCGTTTTTGTATGTGAACATGGCTTGGCTCCTTTGGTATCAGGGCTTGGTCTCCACCACGATGAAGAAGGGGGATGTGGGAGAATTGACGATCTTAACAAGGGTTGCGCAGACGCGGTGGCGGCTGATGCTCTTCAGATAATCCAGAATCATCTCGCCCTCGGCATCTCCCTCGGCGTGGCCGGGGTAGACGGCGATGTTGAGAATGGCGTCCTTATCCATGAGGCTGATGGCATCGCGGATGGCGGGGAGGGTGGTCTCCCGCAGGGTGGTGATGGACTTATCCCCGCCGGGAAGCCAGCCGAGATTGAACATACCCGCCTTGAAGGGTACGTCCACGTATTTTTTGACGTTGGAATGGGAATCCAGAATCAGCTGGTAGTTGTCGGGACAGCCCGCCTTGACCAGATTCTCCTGGGTGGAGGCCAGCGCCTGCTCCTGGATGTCGAAGGCGTAGACGAAGCCGTTGGGGCCGACGGTCTTGGACAGAAACTCGGTATCGTGGCCGTTGCCCATGGTGAAATCCACCGCCACGTCGCCGGGGCGGAGGTGTTTTAATATGAAGTATTTGTGTAGCTCGAGTAGGTCGATCATGGGGAAACTCCTTGTGTATTAGAGATTTAGTCGATTGTAAAATGATATTTATTAGGGGGCTATGCCCTCCAAGAACCTTTTTGAAAAAAGGTTCTTGAAACTCCAAAAATCTTTAAGAAGTATTGATAAATAATGTTTTTTAAGAGTTTTGAGGATTCTCAAGGGACTTTTATAAAAGTCCCTTGAGCGGGGTGCGGGTGTGGAACCCCTGCGTTTTACAAACGCCTATATTAGAGATTGAGCAGGATCACTGACAGGATACCGACGGCAAAGCCTGCCCATTGTTTCATAGAAAATCTTTCGCGGCAGAATACCAACGAGTAGATAAAGACCAGAATGATCTGGCTTGCGGACATGACGGGAAACATGACCGAGGCGGGGATGCGCGCGTTCAGGTAGAGAACCAGGAGATTGACCCCGCCGTTGCACAGGCCGCAGACGAGGGCGAGGGGCGCGCCGCGGCGCAGGGTCTCGGCACGGCCGGTCTCCTTTGCAAGGAAGGAAGCGGCTACC
>JAZQXS010000350.1:0-8778 GCA_045633025.1 Eubacteriales bacterium
GACGATCTCATCGTTCTTGGCATCGGCCTGAATACCGAAGACGTACTCGAACATGACCGCCACGGGAATGATTCCCGTCCAGCCCACAAAGTCGGGTCTTGCCCAGCCCTCCTTGGGGTATTCGGGGGCGTAATTTTCCCATACGGTTCCCGTCTGATTGAAAACCTTGACCACGTTATCCAGGGTATTGTAGCCGATGTCGTAGGCGAGGTCATGGTAGCCCACGCGCTCCAGACCCTTCAGCACCATGTAGTTGGTGGGAGCCCAGACACCGCCCTTCCAGTAGCCGCCACGATCCTCGTACAGAGGGTGATCGGCCGAGAGGGAGGGGACACGGTGGGGACGCTTGAACTCGTTGGGGTTATCCAGATGCGCGATGAAGCGGGGGAGTCTTTCTGCGGGGACGATGTCGGCCAGCAGAGACCAGTACGCCCCCACCGACTTCACGCCGTCCAGACCCGTCCGCCACATATCGTAGTAGAAGGCATCCTCCTCGCACCACAGCTTGTCATTGAGAACCGAGGTCAGCAGCTTGACCTCGTCCACAAGCCACTCCGTGTCCTCCTCGTGACCCAGGATCTTGCCCATCTCGATGAGGATCTTGCCGCTGATGACCATTTGGAAGCAGGCGTCCACCCAAATGCTATGACCGTGGGACAGATGCTCGCTGTAGATGGACGTATCCACGCGGGGCTGGTTGTCCATGCCGCAGGCAAAGCCCGTAGACCAGTAGCTTCCGTCGGGCCAGGTGCGGTTGAGGTTGAGCCACTTATGGTAGCCCAAGAGGGGGTAGAACACCTTGCTCAGGCGCTCCTTATCCCCCGTAAGCTGGAAGTATTCCCACTCGCACCAGGGCATGATATTGGGTCCCGTGGAGGAGGGATCATCCCGCTCCCACTGGTCGCCGGGGCTCTCCTCGCCGATCTCACGGCAGATGAAGCCGTCATCGTGCTGGTTGGAATAGAAATTATCCAGTGTCTTTTGGAAGTTGAACAGGTGGGAGGCGTAGCGTCCGAACAGGACGATGAAGGAAGAATCCCACATGAACAGGTTGCCGTTGAAGGCGGTATCGATAAAGTTGGAAACAAATCCCGCCGCGGGGTTGGGCTTACGCAGGTTGCGGAAGGCGATCTGCCATACCTTGTCGTAGCAGGCGATGGCATCGTCGTGCCCATCCCAAATCGGCTTCGGCAGACGATCCTTCACCTCATCGTAGGTGGGCAAGGGGGCATCCTCCGCCGCCATCGTACGGAAGGGGTTCTTCTCAACGTATGCGTTGGGGATGATCCAGGGAGCCGAGGGATTTCTGGGAAAATACTGTTGAGCCATAGTATGATATCCTTTCTACGTACATGTTGAATTACTGCTCGATGACCTTCTCCCCGCCGTCCCAGATCACGCGAACCTTGACGGGGCTGTCACACTTGACGGTGATGACGGGCTCGGCCTTGGTGTCCTCGCGCGCCTCGCAGACGAGGTCTACGAAGCGGCCGCCGAAGGGATACTGCTCAAAGCCGTGCTTCTCGGTGAGGTTGACGCGCCAGACGATCTCGTCGTTCTTGGCGTCGGCCTGGATGCCGAAAACGTACTCGATGAGCACCGCCACGGGAATCAGACCCGTCCAGCCCACGAAGTCAGACTTGGCGGGAGCGCCGGGGCGCAGATGCTCGGGAGAGTAGTTCTCCCAGACGGTTCCCGTCTCGTTGAAGACCTTGACCGCGTTGTCCAGGTGGTTGCAGGCAATCTCATGGGCGAGGGCGTGGTAGCCTACCTTGTCCAGACCCTTGAGAACCATGTAGTTGGTGGGAGCCCAGACAGAGCCCTTCCAGTAGCCGCCGTTCTCCTGGTACTCGGGGTGGTCGGCCGAGAGGGTGGGCACGCGGTGGGGACGCTTGAACTCTTTGGGGTTCTCCAAGTGGGCAATGAAGCGGGGGAGCCTTTCGGCGGGGACGATATCGGCCAGCAGAGACCAGTACGCGCCGATGGACTTGACACCCGACAGGCCGCTCCGCCACATATCGAAGTAGAAGGCGTCCTCCTCGCTCCACAGCTTATCGTTGATGAGGGCGGTCAGCAGCTCCACCTCCTTGGCGAGCCACTTGGTGTCCTCCTCATGGCCGAGGATCTTGCCCATCTCCATGAGCACCTTACCGCTCATGACCATCTGGATGCAGGCATCCACCCAGATGCCATGGCCGTGGGATTGGCTTTCGTCGTATCCCGCCTCCACGCGGGGCTGGTTGTCCATACCGCAGGCCAGACCCGTGGACCAGTACGCGCCGTCACGCCAGGTGCGGTTGAGCTGGAGCCACTTATGGTAGGCCAGGAGGGGGTAGAACACCCGCTCCAGACGATCCTTGTCGCCTGTGAGCTGGAAGTATTCCCACTCGCACCAGGGCATGATATTGGGGCCCGTGGAGGAGGGGTCATCGCGGTGCCACATCTCGCCCGCCTGATCCTCACAGATCTCGCGGCAGATGAAGCCGTCCTTGTGCTGATGGGAGTACATATTGTCCAGGGTCTGCTGGAAATTGAAAACGTGGGAGCCGTAGCGGCCGAACATGACGATGAAGGAGGAATCCCACATGAACAGGTAGCCGTTGAAGGCGGTGTCGATGAAGTTGGAGACAAAGCCTGCCGCGGCGTTCGGCTTGCGGAGGTTGCGGAATGCGATCTCCCAGACCTTGTTATAGCAGGCGATGGCGTCCTCGTGGCCGGGCCAGACGGGCTTGGGGAGGCGATCCTTGGACTCGTCGTAGGTGGGCAGGGGCTTATCCTCAACAGGCATGGTGAGGAAGGGGTTCTTGGCTACGTAGGGGTTATGGACGTAGACGAGGGAGTCGTTGACGAGGTAGTGTTTTCCCATGGTGAGTACTCCTTTCGTTATAGCGTGAATTCCATTCCATCCGTGGTCAAATAGACGGGAATGGGAGCTATCTCATTTTGCAGGGCTTGAAAATGCCCGTGATTGATGCAACCGATATAGTTGCCGTAATGATTGATGTACACGGAGCGAATATTTTTGGCTTTCAAAATATCGATGTAATCGGTCACGTGGAAATGCGCGCCCTCCAGAATGGCAGCGTCCAAGTCATCCACAGGAGGAAAGTCCACGGAGGGAGATCGGAGATCTCCCGAGCAAAGCAAACGCTTCCCCTCAGCCTCCAGCAGGTAGGCGTAGGCGTCGGGACAATGCTTGGTGGGGAGGGCGGTGACCTTCAGGAAGCCGTCGTCATACAGAACTCCCTCACCGACAAGTGACAGCTTCTGCTCGGGACGGAGTGCATAGCCGAACGCACCAAGGTACTGGTGAACCAGGGTTGCGCAAGCTTGATTCGGCACGTAGACCGCGGGGTTTGCGTTGGTGTAGTACCAGGCGAGCAGACCCAAAAAGGAATACAGGCCGTCGATGTGGTCACTATGCGGATGAGTGATAAACATGGCCTTCACAGAGGAGGGATGGATGCGCCGATTGGCCAATGCCATATTGATATCACAGCCCGCGTCGATGAAGTAACGTCTTTCGCCCACCTCGACTAGGATCGACGTACATTGTTTATGCGCCTCGGGAACGCCGTGGCCGGAGCCAACTACGGTTACTTTCATGACCCTTCACCCTGTTTTATGCGCGGAGAGCCTGATCCAGGTCGGCGAGAATGTCCTCGATGTTCTCGATACCGATGGAGAGGCGAACCTGCTCGGGCTTGACACCGCAGGCCTCCAGCTGGGCATCGGTGAGCTGGCGGTGGGTGGTGGAGGCGGGATGGAGGGCGCAGGAGCGGGCATCGGCCACGTGCACCACAATGTTGAGGAGCTTGAGGTTATTCAGGAACTTACAAGCCGCCTCACGGCCGCCCTTAATGCCCACCGAAATGACACCGCAGGCGCCCTTGGGCAGGTACTTCATGGCCAGATCGTACTGGGCGTTGCCGGGAAGCAGGGGATAGTCCACCCAATCCACGCATTCGTGGGACTCCAGGAACTTGGCCACCGCCAAGGCATTGGAACAATGGCGCTCCATACGCAGAGCGAGGGTCTCCAGACCCAGATTGAGCAGGAACGCGGCCATGGGGGACATGGTATTACCCATATCGCGGAGCATCTGCACGCGCGCCTTGGTGACGTATGCGGCGGGGCCGAAGGACTCGGTGTAGACCACGCCGTGGTAGGAGTCATGGGGAGTGGTCAGCTCGGGGTAGCGGCCGCCCACAGTCCAATCGAACTTACCGCTGTCCACGATACAACCGCCCACCACGGTGGCGTGGCCGTCCATGTACTTGGTGGTGGAGTGGGTGACGATGTCACAGCCGTACTCAAAGGGGCGGCAGAGAACGGGGGTAGCGAAGGTGTTGTCCACCACCAGAGGCATACCGTGCTTGTGGGCGAGCTTCGCGTAGCGCTCGATATCAAAGACCACCAGCGCGGGGTTGGCCACGGTCTCGCCGAAGATCATGCGGGTATTCTCGTCCATCATGGCCTCAATCTCCTCGTCGGTCATGTCGGGGGTGGCGAAGCGGACGTCAATGCCCATCTTCTTGAGGGTGACGGCAAAGAGGTTGACGGTACCGCCGTAGATGGAGGCCAGAGAGATGATGTTCTGACCAGCCGAGGTGATGTTGAGGACAGCGGTAAGGTTAGCGGCCTGACCGGAGGACACCAGCATGGCGCCCACGCCGCCCTCCATCTCGGCGATCTTAGCCTCAACGCAGGCCAGGGTGGGGTTGGAGATACGGGAGTACATGTGGCCGTCGGCTTTGAGGTCAAAGAGGTCGCCCAGATGCTCGGCGGAGTCGTACTTATAGGTCGTGCTCTGGTAGATGGGCAGGGTACGGGGTTCACCGTTTTCGGGCTTGTAGCCGCCCTGGACGCAAAGGGTTTCGAGTTTGTAGTTGGACATGATTTGGTTTCTCCTGTATGGTTTTAATATTTAATAAGACTATGAATGGTGAAAAAGCCGGATAACCGCTTACAGCGTAAATGCGTTCAGCACCTTGGCTCCCTTACGCACCAGCGCGATGAACTCATGCAGCTCGGCGGTGATGGTATGGTAGCCTTGGGTGTAGACCGTTCCGTCGCGGGTCAGAACCCACTCGCCGGCCGGAACGTAGACCTGTCTCGCGGTAGCTCCCTGCTCCAGAATGGGCGCGAACAGGATGTCGTCTCCGAAGAAGTACTGATCCTCTGCGTTCCAGCAGGCCTCGTCCTCGGGATCAGCGAAGAACATGGGGCGCATGACCGGCCAGCCCCGCTCGGAGGCGGTTTTCATCTGCTCGCCGATGTAGGGGCGCAGATTCTCGCGGAGCTGAAGGAGCCCCTTCAAGATCTCGAAATTTCGCTCACCGAAGCTCCAGATCTCGTTGGGATCGCCGCTGGGACAGAGGAGCGTGTTGTCGGGGGTGTAGTGGCGGATGCGGTCGCCGTGGAGGCGCATGACGGGGGAGAACAGACCGAACTGGAACCAGCGGACGATCAGCTCCCGGAAATATTCACTCTGCGTGTCGCCCCCGAAAAAGCCGCCGATATCGGTGTTCCACCACGGGATGCCGCACATGGCCATATTGAGTCCGGCCTTGACCTGATGGCGCAGGCTCTCGAAGGTGGAGGGGATGTCGCCCGACCACACCAGCGATGCGAATTTCTGGCTGCCGAAATAGGCGCTGCGAATGAGGGTCACGATGTCCTCCCGCCCCATGGAGCGGAAGCCCTCGTAGACCAGGCGGGCGTAATCGTAGGGGTACAGCAGAGCCGTCGCCTCGCCGCTTCCGCGGTAGGTGATCAGGTTATCATAGTGCTCGGGAAAGATCTCTGCCTCGGATACGTCAAGCCAAAAGCCATCCACACCGTTATCCACGTAGTTCTCCTTCAGCTTGCTCCAAACGAACGCCCGTGTGGCGGGATTGGATGCGTCGATCTCAGCCTGCCAGCCTTGGAACTGGAACACGCGGTTAGAGCCGCGGGTGGTGCGAACCAGCATATTGCGATCCAGCATATACCGATAATTTTCACTCTTTTCATTGATGGTCGGCCACACCGAAACCATGAGTTTGGTACCCGTCTCATGGATCTCGTCGGCCATAGCCTTCACGTCGGGCCAGCAGCGGGGATCAAATTTATAGTCGCCCTGCTCGGTCCAATGGAAGAAGTCCACAATGATGGCGGACAGGGGAATCCCCAGCTCGCGGTATTTGCGGTAGACCTCCAACAGCTTCTCCTGGGTCTCGTAGCGCAGACGGCACTGCCAGAAGCCCGTTGCCCAATCGGGCATCACGGGGGCATGACCCGTCAGATCCGCCAGCGTCTCACAGGCCTCGGCGGGGGTACCGCCTATGACCACGTAGTCCACAGCGTAACAGCAATCACTGTGCCAGCGGGTGCGGTTCTTGGCAAACTCCACCCGTCCCACCGAGGGGACGTTCCAAAGGAAGCCGTAGCCACGGGAAGAATACACGTAGGGGATGGTGGTCTTGGCGTTGACGTGCTTGATGTCAATGACCGAGCCCTTGAGGTCGAATTCATTGTCACGGGCATGACCCATACCGAAGAATTTCTCATCGGGGGCCGTCGTGAAGTTCACATCGGCCTGCCAGGAACGGTCGCCGCGGCTGACGTACAACTGATTCCGGCCCACAAAGCCATTCTCCGGCCTGTCCGCAAACAAACATTGGCCATGACGGTGATAGGACACCCGTCCGTCCCAGTTCAGGATAACGGTCAGCTCGCCGCAGGTCATGGTAACGTAGTGATCGTGATCGGTGATCTCGGCCTCCGCCTCCTGCGGCATCAGATTGTAATTCTCCTCCAGCACGCGTCCCCCGGGGAACGCCTGAAATCGAACGGCATTTCTTCCGCAGGGGGTCAAGCGGATCAATTCTCCCTCATGGTAATACAAAATTTCGTTGTCACGAATTTCGGCGTTATACATGGCTTTTATCCTCCTGTGTTGAATTCGTTATGGTGATTCGGAGGACCACCCTCTCACCCGCTTCGCGGGATCTCTCCCCAGAGGGAGAGCCGTTGGAGCAGGATCACCCCCAAGGCTCCCCCTTCGGGGGAGCTGTCGCGTAGCGACTGAGAGGGTCCATCCCCAAGCAAATTCATGATTTCTTTTCGCTCTCCGCCGGCACGCACTCAGCGTTCACCCACGGAAGTCCCAGCGTGTTGCAGTTGCGGAACACCTGCTTTCCCTGCGTCTTGACCCCGTTTGCGGTAAGCGAGCTCAGCGAGACACACCCCGCAAAGCAGGAGTTGGGCAGGTGGGTCACGGTGTCGGGCAGGGTGACGGTTTGAAGAGATACGCAATCCATAAAGGTCTGGATGCCCAGTTCAGAAAGACCCGCGCCGCCATCGAAGGAGGTCAGACGGATACAGCCGTGGAAGGCATCGTCTCCGACCGCGGTCACCGTGTCAGGCAGGATCATTTCGGAAAGCCCCTCACAGCCGTAGAAGGCGCGGCGGCCGATGGAGGTCACGCCGTCGGGGAGGCGGATCTCACGGACAGAGGAGCACGCAAAGAAAGCGTTGGGAGCGATATCACCGCAACCCTCCCGCAGTGTCACCGAGATGAGCGAGGCGGGGATGAAGCCCTCGGTAAAGGTATAATCCGCCGCGCCGAAGATGTAGCCCAGATAGGCGGTATCCGCGGCGGTATCCGCGGCGGTTTCCGCGGAAGCCCCCCGCCCGCCGCCCACAAAGGGCAGAGTCAGGGCTTCCAGCTTTCCGCAGCCCTCCAGCATGGCAAAGCCCAGCGTCTCGGCAGTAGCGGGAATATCCAACGCCAACAGCGCCTCACAGCCCGTAAACGCATTCCCGCCGATCGACGTCACGCGGGTATCCGCGGTCGCGATATACGCCAACGACGAGCAATCATAGAAGGCAAAGCTCCCGATCTCCGTCAAGGTTTCGGGCAGACCGACCACCTTCAGATTGCGGCAGGCGTAGAAGGCGGTCTCGGGAATCGTCTCCCCCGCCGTCAGCACCAGGGTGGTGAGCCCTGCAGGGACGGTATAGCCGTTGGCCTCAAAGGTTTCCGCTCCGAAGAGCGCGCCGAAGTAGGGGGCATTCTCACAGGTAAAAACGGGGGTACGCATGGAGGTCAGACCCTTACAGCCCTTGAATGCGCCGAAGCCAATGGAGGTAACGCCGTCGGGGACGGAGATGCGGTCGATGGCGGCATGATCTGCGAAGGCTCCCTCAGCGATGGCAGTGACCGCCATCCCGTCGATGGTATCGGGGATCACGACAGTAACCTCGGCATCGGAGCTTTCCTCCTCGGCGGTGGCATCCCCGACGTAGCCCGTAATGGTGACCGTGCCGTCCGCAGAGGTCTCGTAGGTGAAATCCTCGGCGGGGGAGGCGACGGCCTCGCCAAAGAGAGTATGCAGGTGGTTGGCATAGAAGGCCAAGTCCGTAAGCACACGCTCGTCGGGCTCGGTGGGGATGACGACAGGGGGGATGGTCACCACCTCGGCGGTGTCGGTGCCCTCGGTGTCGGCGGGGGTCTGCGAGCAGGCCACCAGGGAGATGGGTAAGAGAAGCAGAGCGGCCAGAGATGCCGCAAGGGATCTTTTCATGGTATGGATTCTCCTTGGAGAGTGGTTTTGGTGTCGTTTCATGCAGAGATGAATAATCAATATTAGTATAGCACAAATGTGGGGATTTTGCAAGAGGGAGGGGCAAAAAAAAGCATATAGTACAAAAAAAGGCGCGCAAGCCGCCCTTGCGGGCAAAGCTCACGCGCTTTTTCAGTTCGCTTTATACCAAACCGCTTCCGGCGTACGG
>JAZQXS010000351.1:0-4346 GCA_045633025.1 Eubacteriales bacterium
CTGGCCGACGTGACCGTCCGCCCCGTGCTGACCGTCAAGCGAGACGGCGAGCACGTGACCAAAGGCTATCGCAATAAGGGTATGTACCCCGTCAAGAACGGCAAAAGCGGCATGGAGGCAGGCTTCTTCGCCGCCAAGACCCACAAGGTCATTCCCTGCTTTGATTGCGCCCTCCAGCCGGAGATCTTCGGGGAGATCGTGCACGCCGTCTGCAAGCTCTGCGACCGCTACCGCATCCCCGCCTACGACGAGGAGACCGGCAAGGGCATTCTGCGCCATATCTACCTCCGCTCCGCCGCCGACGGGAGCATTCTGCTCACGCTGGTGGTGCGGGAGCGTCTGCCCAAGCAGGCCGCCGAGGGCATGGTGCATGAGTTAGCGGGGCGCTTCCCCGCCCTGTGCGGTATTCTGCTCAATATTCACCCCCAAAACACCAACGTGGTGCTGGGGGACAAATTCGTCACACTGTGGGGGCGGGACTACCTGGAGGACACCCTCTGCGGCAAGCGCCTGCGCCTGTCCGCGGGCTCCTTTTACCAGGTCAATCACGATGCCGCCGAGCTACTCTACAACACCGCCGCCGACATGGCCGAGCTGACGGGCAAGGAGCATCTGGTGGATCTCTACTGCGGCGCGGGGAGCATCGGTCTGTCCATGTCCGACCGCGTGGCCGACGTGACGGGCATTGAGATCGTGCCCGAGGCGGTAGAGTGCGCCCGCGTCAACGCCCGCCTCAACGGGCTGGACGAGAGCCGCGCCCGCTTCTTCTGCGGGGACGCCTCGGACGCCCACAAATTCCTGGCCGCCGCCGAGCAGGGCGGCGCGCCCGCGCCCGATATCGCCGTCATCGACCCGCCCCGCAAGGGCACCACCCGCGAGTTGATCCAAGAGATCGCCCGAAGGGACATCCGCCGCGTGGTCTACATCTCCTGCGAGCCCGAGACCCTGGGGCGGGATTGCGCCGTCTTCCGGGAGTTCGGGTATGAGATCGGCGAGGTTCAGCCGGTGGATCTGTTTCCGAGGACGGGGCATGTGGAGAGTATTGTTTGCTTGAGTCGGGAAAAGGCCGACGATTATAGAAAGGAATCGAAAATGATTTCTGATGAAAGAAGCAGATACAAGTCTTGGGGCAATCTAAAGAAGCACATGAATGATTTGCTTTGCGATTCTCTCAAGGATAAAATCTCCTATTTCTACACCAGTTATCACGAGGTGCATAATGCCTACGGCAGAGCAACCATCAATTACTGTAAAAAAGAAATGGTAGCGTTTTCTTGGGTTGAAATGTACAAACAAGAACAAGAAGTATCTCAACTTTACCAAGAGGGGAAAAAGGTTTCCTACGGGGAATTGAAAAAAGGAAAATGGATGCCTGAGTGTAAACTGTGTGATGCTGATTTCATTAACTCCATGACCATTTATCTCAAAACAGATATCGCAACATCCTTGAACTCTGACAATTATTTGCTGCGTGTGTTCGCATATATGGATAGACGAGTTGGAAAGAGAACGCTTATTAAAATTAAGGACGATGTAGAAAAACTGCCCGATTGGGTGAAACAATTCTATCGGATTCGTTGTGAGGCAGATGGTATTATTTTCCCACCTAAACGAATTACAGACGAGTCCGTTGTCTGTTTAAGTCGGTAAGGAGATCCTGCATGAACATCCGATCACACATCGAAAAAGCCATCGCGGAAATCGGTTTTTCGGAATTCGGCTACGTCGGAATCGACCGTTTGGTATACCATTCCGAGGTCCGAGCCATCTGCGAGGCCAATACGTGCCGGAACTATAACACATCGTGGGCGTGCCCCCCTGCCGTCGGCACGGTCGAGGAGTGTCGGGCGCGCGTGGCGAAATACGGCAGGATGATTCTTTTTTCCCGCGCCTACCAACTGGAGGATTCCTTTGACCTTGAGGGCATGATGGCCGGAATGCAGGATTTTAAGGATTTGACCGATCGTTTCCAAGAAAAGCTGGACGCAATCACTTCCGATTACCGATTGCTGTCCAACGAAGGTTGCGGGCGATGCGCTTCCTGCGCCTATCCGGACGCACCCTGCCGTTTTCCGAAACGCCTCCACCATTCCTTGGAGGGCTACGGATTCATCGTCAGCGAGCTGGCCAAGGAAGCCCACATCCGATACAGTAACGGCTCGAATACCGTAACCTATTTCGGCGCACTTCTGTTTCACGAAGAAGAGTAGACTTCGAAGCAATATCAAATGACAAGGAGGCACGTCATGAAGCTGACCACCAACACGCAATACGACATCGCCGTCTGCGGAGGCGGCTTTGCCGGCATATCCGCCGCTCTGGCCGCCGCAAGAGAGGGCAAGAAGGTTATCCTGTTTGAGAAAGAATATATGCTGGGCGGTCTGGGCACCGCCGGGCTGGTCACCATCTACCTGCCCCTGTGTGACGGGTGCGGCCACCAGGTTTCCTTCGGCATCGCGGAGGAGCTTCTCCGCCTGTCCATCACCTACGGTGCTGACGCCATGTACCCCGCGGGCTGGTTGGACGGCGACGGCCCCCGCGGGCCGGAGCATCACCGCTTCATGGTGCAGTACAATCCCCACGTGTTCGCCATTCTGGCGGAGAAGCTGTTGACCGAGTGCGGCGTGGACATCCTCTACGGCTCCTACGTGGTGGACGCCGAGGCAGAGGACGGCCGCATCACTGCTCTCCACGTGGAGAATAAGTCGGGACGCTCCGTCTACCGCATCCGCGCCGTGGTGGATGCCACGGGCGACGCGGATATCGCCCACTTCGCGGGCGCGCCCACCGCGACCTTCAGCCGCGGGAACATCCTCGCGGGGTGGTACTACTACACCGACGGGGAGGGTAGCAAGCTCCAAATGCTGGGCGCGGCGGACAATTTCCAAGGGCCGCCCACGGGCGAGCGCTACACGGGGCTGGACGGCGTGGAGATTTCCGATATGGTACGGAAATCCCATGAAATGACCTTGAAGCACTACCTGCAAAAGCGGGAGGAAAATCCCAACGTATCCCTCTCCACCATCGCTTCCATCCCCCAGCTCCGCATGACCCGCCGCATCGCGGGCGAGTACGAGATGACGGAGGGGGACGACCACGCCTGCTTTGCGGATTCCGTGGGCATGGTGGGCAACTGGAAGCAGAGAGGCCCCATCTACGAGATCCCCTTCCGCGCGTTGTACAGCAAGGAGGTCAAAAACCTCATCACCGCGGGGCGATGCATCTCCACCGACGATACGATGTGGGACGTTATGCGGGTGATTCCCTGCTGTGCCGTCACGGGACAGGCCGCGGGAACAGCGGCGGCGTTGAGTGAGGATTTTTCGACGCTGGATGTGAAAGACCTGCAAGCCGTTCTGCAAAAGCGCGGGGTGGTGTTGCATGAGAGTGAGATTTTGGGGTGAGTCCTCGACTTATACTATTCTTCAGTGAGGTAATCGATATGAACCACCCCTACTTCCCCGACCTACACCAAAAATTCAACAAGAAGAAAATCCTCGCCTCCCAGCAGGGATATATGCAAGGCTACTTGTCTCAAATAAAAGAGACCGCGATCGTCATTAGCGTGGCCCTTGGCTTCGTTTTCCTTGGTTCACTGGTCGTTTGGCTGAAAAATGGCGATTTGACGGAATTTCTCTTTCTAACTGCGGTCTCTGCGGCGATCCAGCTCCTTCCGCTATGCTACGCCATTTTCTATTGGAGAGAAAAGAGGAAATATTCCTATATACTGCACATTGAATCCCCCAAGACCGAGCCGATGCAAATGCAATGCGCTAAGGTAAAGCTATGGGTAATCCGAGAAAAATTCAGCATCGACATTATGGCCGTATGGCTCTTTTCAAGCAACGGAGAAAAGTATCTGTATATTTACCCCCGCGGTTGCCGAGACAAAAAGGTCCTTACCATCTTTCCCGAATCGAGAGTACGCAATCAGATCAAGTCCACATTCCGAAACCGCTTTATCCGTTTTTCCTGCTATGAGGGTACAAATATCATTCAGAGCTTTGTCGAATGATGCTATTCCCCATACGGATTTTTTCGGGAGGCCGCCTTCCCCACACAGAAGCGGCCCCCGCTCCCCCCATTTCTTCTTTATTATTTATTCTCTATTCTTTATTCTTTAGCGCGCGGTAGCGCAAGAAGGTCACTGAGTCCAGCCGGTAAAGAATAAAGAATAAAGAACAAAGAACAAAGAATAAATATACGAAAGGACCCCGCCATGCTTCCCTGCCCTTACGCCAAAAAATGCGGAGGTTGCTCCCTCCAGAACCTCCCCTACGAGGAACAGCTCCACCTCAAGCAAGCCAAGCTCATAGGTCTCCTCGGCCGCTTTGGCCGCGTGGAGG
>JAZQXS010000352.1:0-2280 GCA_045633025.1 Eubacteriales bacterium
CTAGGTCGGCGCCCGTGAAGCCTACGGTGATCTTGGCGACCTTGGAGAGGTCAACGCCGGGCTCCAGAGGCTTGTTGCGGGCGTGAACCTTCAGAATATCCTCGCGACCCTTGATGTTGGGGCGGTTGACGGTGATCTGACGGTCGAAACGTCCGGGACGAAGCAGAGCGGGATCCAGTACGTCAGCGCGGTTGGTGGCGGCGATGACCACGATGCCCTCGTGGGGACCGAAGCCGTCCATCTCAACCAAAAGCTGGTTCAGAGTCTGCTCGCGCTCGTCGTGACCGCCGCCGAGACCCGTACCTCTCTGACGGCCGACAGCGTCGATCTCATCGATGAAGATGATGGCCGAACCCGCCTTGCGGGCGGTATCGAACAGGTCGCGGACACGGGACGCGCCCACGCCGACGTACATCTCCACGAAGTCGGAGCCCGAGATGGAGAAGAAGGGAACCCCTGCCTCACCGGCAACGGCCTTGGCCAAGAGGGTCTTACCCGTACCGGGAGGGCCCATGAGCAGAACGCCATGGGGAATACGCGCGCCCAAACGGGCGAATTTGGTAGGAGACTTGAGGTAGTCCACGATCTCGACCAGCTCCTCCTTTTCCTCGTCGGCACCGGCCACGTCGCGGAAGGTGACCTTGTTCTTATCATCGGAGGGCATTTTGACGTGCGCCTTGCCGAAGCCGCCCATCTTGGCGCCGCCGGGGCCTCCGCCGCTCATCATCTTCTTCATGGCGAAGTAGTAGAGGGCGATGAGGGCGATCACAATGATGACCGCGGGCAGGATGGACACCCACCAGGGGAAGGTGTTGGCGGGCTTGATGTCGTAGTCCGCCAGAATGCCCACGCCGGTTCCGGCCTGGGTCTGCGCCAGAGAGAGCTCGTCGATATAGTTCAGACGGGATACCGTGATATCCGCCAGCGTGATCTGCTTGGCATCACCCAGCTTAAGCTCTACCCCTTCGGGGATCTCGTAGACTGTGTTTCCGTTTTCATCGGTGGGGAACGTGACCGCGTTGCCGCGCACGTCCAGGAAGTTGCCGTTTGCATCCTTGACAAATTCCTGATAGATCAGGTAGCCCTTGTTGTAGTCCAGGGTATAGACGGCTACCTCTTCGGCCACCAAAGCCTCGATGAAATCGGCTTCGGTGATCTTTTCCCGGCCGCCCGTCGTTCCGCGGTACACCAGCGCGATGGCGCCGATGAGAACGGCCGCGGCCAACAGATAGCCCAGGAGCAGCTTGAAATTACTCTTCATTTGATTCCTCCGTTATTGCCGTTTTGGGGGATTTGCTTGCACGGGCTCGGCAGACCCGATCTTGTCTGTGACGAGCCGCAGGCGGTTCGCACATATACAGTTAAGTATAGCACACGACTATGAACTTTTTATGAAAATACGAATAACTCTGCGTGAAAGTTTTTCACGGTAGGCTCCCGGTATTATTTTTCGTAGATTTCCCGCTTCAGAACGCCTACGAAGGGGAGGTTGCGGTATTTTTCATTGTAATCCAGGCCGTAGCCGATGACGAACTCGTCGGGGATGGTGGCACCGCAGAAATCGGGGACGAAATCCACCTCGCGACGGGTGGGTTTATCCAGCAGGGTACAGGTGCGCACGCTGTGGGCGTTGCGGTTCTTGAGGAGCTGGGTGAGGCGGGAGAGGGTGCGCCCCGAGTCGATGATGTCCTCCACCACCAAAAGGTCGATATCCTGTAAGTCGTCGCGGTTGAGGTCGAGGGAGACCTTGATCTCACCCGAGGATTTGGTGCCCGCGCCGTAGGAGGAGACCTTCATGAATTCCAGCTCGATGGGCAGGGTCAGCCGCTTCATGAGATCGGCGGCAAAGGGCATGGAGCCCTTGAGGATGACCACCATAACCAAGCGGCGGCCGCTTCCTTCGTAGGTGGCTTGAATTTCGGCGGCCAGGCGATCCACCATAGCGGAGATTTCTTCGACGGAGATCAGGGTGTAGGCGCAATCATTATACAAAGCAGGCATGTTCATGGTTGTTAGTATGTCCTTTCTCGGGAGTTGTTATTTGCAAATCCGATATATTATGCGGTATGGAACGAATGCGGCGCGGCTACCGTGATCGCAGGATCACCGTGATCCAAGGATCACCGTGATCGCAGAATTACCGTGACCCGCACACAGCCGCCCTCGCGGGGGGGCGGATAGCCGTCCCGGAATACGGCTCCCGGATACCAGAGCGGGGAACCGTCGGGGAGGCAGATCAAGGGGATGACGTCCCGCAGGTGGAGTGGGATCCCCCTGTCG
>JAZQXS010000353.1:0-4917 GCA_045633025.1 Eubacteriales bacterium
ATCTATTTGGACATCGCAGATATCCACCGTAAAAACGGATACGACGTAGAGGCCGAGCAAGCATTGGGGTATGCAAAGGAGATCGAAGATAAAGTCAAATAATCGCATGGTTATTTTGGACGCGGGACTCTGAACCCCGCCCTGCTATGCAGGGCGATCATGCTTGCGCCGAGAGAGCAGAAACGGGAAGGTTGCCAACAACTTGAAGCGATTTCTCTTAGGTCAACCATTTGTTCCAAAGCAAAAGCCACCCAATTGGGTGGCCTTTGCTTTGGAGCTGATGGCGGGACTCGAACCCGCGACCTGCTGATTACGAATCAGCTGCTCTACCAACTGCGCCACATCAGCGGTGTTTTTCACAACATTGCTATTATACCACAAACTCGAAAATTTTGCAATAGGTTTTTGAAAAAATGTTGAAATATTTTGCTGAGTTTTTTCGCGGAAATACTCGTGATTCCTCGAACACATCTTGATTTTCAGAGAAAAATGTGATACAATAGTAGATGAATACTGAAAGCAGGTGGAATGACCATGAATTTAACCGATATCCGCACCATTAAGGACATCATGTCCATCTATAACGTCAACTTCCGCAAGGAGTTCGGTCAGAACTTCCTCACCAATATCTCTGTGGTGGAGGACATAGCCGACTCCTGCTCGGATACCCCCGACGCCACCATCCTGGAGATCGGCCCCGGCATCGGCGTGCTGACGCAGGAGCTTGCCTTCCGCTACAAAAAAGTGCTTGCGGTGGAGATCGACAACGGCCTCATCCCCGTTCTGCGCTACACCCTGTCGGATTGCCCCGAGGGCGTGGTGGAGGTGATCCACGGGGACATCATGAAAACCGACCTGAAAGCCCTGCTGGCTCCCGCCTTTGCGGCAGGGAAGGTCTCGGTCTGCGCCAATCTCCCGTATTACATCACCACCCCCATCCTGATGGCCCTGCTGGAATCGGGGCTGCCCTTTGAGTCCATCACCATCATGATCCAATCCGAGGTGGCGGATCGCCTTTGCGCCAAGGCGGGAAGCAAGGAGTACGGCGCCATCACCGCCGTGGTGGACTATTACGGAAAGGCCGAAAAGCTCTTCAAGGTCTCGGCGGGCAACTTCATCCCCGCGCCCAAGGTGGATTCCACCGTGGTTCGCATCAACCTCCACAAGGAAAAGCCCCACGTCCCCAAGGACGAGGATACCCTTTTCCGCACCATCCGCGCCGCCTTCGAGCAGAGACGCAAGACCCTGCCCAACGCCCTGTCGGCAGGCTTTCAGGACGTTCCCAAGGACGTGCTGACCTCCATCATCGAATCCTGCGGCCACCGCGCCGATATCCGCGGCGAGCGTTTGGACATTGCGGAGTTCGTGGCGCTGGCGGATAAGATCTACGAGGTGCGAGGCGGAATCTGAAATCATGCTTTTCCTACGCTATAAAACGGAACTGACCCCCGATCGGATCCGCGCGCGCTTTGAGCACCTGCGTGATTACCGCCGCCGCAGTCCATGGAATCCCTTTCAAAGCTTTGAGGATCCCCGCGTTGGGTTTCATGTCACCAATGAGTGCTCGAAGGCTGAGCGAGAGATGTCCGGTTACTACGAGGACGGACGCCGTTCATCCCGAACGCATCGGCTCCATGGGGATAAGATTTGGTTCAGCTTGGAGATCAAGCCCTGTCAAGAGGGCTCGCAGGTAACGGGACATATCCACAGCGCACCCTATTTTACGTTCCTCCTATGGGTTATTTTGGCTGTTTTGGCATGGGAGATTCTGACGAAGGGGACGGCGAGCTCGGCGCTTTCTCTCGTGTTCGCGTTGCTGATCGGCTTTTTTGAATGGCGTAAGCAATGGAAGATTCGGGAAAGCCTGCTCCGCTTGATCCCGCCCATCCCCAAGCAAGCTCAATAAAACGAAAGATCCACCGGCCAAAGGTCGGTGGATTTCCGGTTGTTATAGAGTGTTGTTATCAAAAACGCCGGAGGGCGGGATAACCGTTCGGGGGAGGGGATCAGCGCTGCTTGGCCACGAAGAACAGAGCCATGGTGCCGGGGCCGGAGTGCGCGCCGATGACGGTGCCCACGTTGGTGATGACCTGCACGTCGTTGCCGCCCTTGCTCTTGATGAGGTCGGCCAGGTACTTGGCGTCCTCCTCGCAATCGCCGTGGGAGATGAAAATAGTGCCGTTGGCGGGATCCTCGGCAGTCTCGATGAGCTTTTCAGCCAAGGCGTTCAGGGAAGCCTTGCGGCCGCGGATGGTGCCGACCTTGATGAGGTGACCCTCGTCGTCCACGTGCATGACGGGCTTGATATTGAGCATACCGCCGACCAGAGCCACAGCGGGGCTGACACGGCCGCCGCGCTTGAGGTAGACGAGATCTTCAACCGTGAACCAGTGAGCCAGCTTGGGGATGAGCGCGTTTGCGTAAGCGGCGGCTTCCTCGATGGTGGCGCCGGCGTTCTTCTGATCCAGAACCAGCTTGACAAACAGACCCTCGCCCGCGGAGGCGCACAGGGTATCGATGGCAATGAGTTTGCGCTCGGGGTACTTCTCGGCCAGCTCCTCAAGCGCCAGACGTCCCTGCTGGAAGGTGGTGCTCAGACCCGAGGAAAAGCCCAGATACAGGATATCGTTGCCCTCGGCGATGGCGGGCTCGAAGGCTTCGCGGAAGGACTCTGCGTTGACGGCGTTGGTCTTGGCCACATGACCGTCGCGCATATTCTGATAGAACTCCTTGATCGGCATATCATCGTTGAGGAAGTCCCGGTCGATGTGGTCGAAGCGGAAGGCAAGGCTCACGCAACGAACGCCCCATTCGGCGAGAAGAGAGGGAACCAGATCACAGGCGGAATCGGTGAAGATAACATAATGACTCATGATAAACGTCTCCTTTGGGTGAACGCGCCGCAAGGGGGCGCTTGTGATGTTGGTATTATTATACACCGGGAAGGGAAGCAAGTCAATAAACGGATTGTAAATTTCTCTATACGGTGAGTAGATTTTGCCGTAAACCGCCGAAAAAACCACTCTACCGGGCGTAGAGTAGCGATTTGAATAGCGAAAAAACCTTGACAAGACAGGATTTTTGTGCTATACTATGGGTAGAGTTGTCAAATCAACGATTTACACGGTGTAAACCCGGGCGAAGACGCGTTTTTGCAGGACGGACACCGATATCGCGCCGACGGAAGCGGCTGAGAGGAGCTTGGATATGAATACGGATGTAACCCCGGTCAATCGAAACGAACGCATCAAATCCGTCATCGCCGCCAACATCGCGGCACTGCGGCGGCAGCATTCCATGACCCAATTGGAGTTGGCTGAAAAATTGAATTACACCGACAAGGCGATCTCCAAATGGGAGCGCGGGGAGTCCATTCCCGACGTGCTGGTTCTGAAGCAGATGGCGGATATCTTTGGGGTTACGGTGGACTATCTGCTGGAGGAGGAGCATCCCGTCCCCAAAGAGGAAACGGAAGTGGAGGCCGCGGAGGCCGCCAAAAAACAGCAGAGGATCCGTACCTGGAGCTTTGTGACGGGGATGAGCATTCTGCTGGTCTGGCTGGTGGCTACGGTTCTTTTCATGATCGTGGACATGGCGCAGGAGTCCGCTGCTTCGCATTGGCTCATATTCGTGTATGCTGTTCCCGCCTCTATGGTGCTGTGGCTGATCCTCAACAGCATCTGGTTCAGCCGCCGCCGCAATTACCTCATTATTTCCTTGCTCATGTGGTCGATCCTGGCGGCTGTCTACGTGACGGTCTGGCGCCTGGCTGATTACAATGCCTGGATCATTTTCATGCTGGGACTCCCCGGTCAGGCCATCATTGTCATGTGGTCGCGGCTCAAGCAGAACAATTGAAAGACGTCTGAGCTACGCTCCCCCTATTTAATGGTTTCGTATACATGAAAAAAGCCACCGCGCAACACGGTGGCTTTTCTCATAGACGCGCGGGGAGGGAATCACTCCTCGGTCTCAACGTCTGCGATCTCCTGAGCAGCCTCAGCGATCTCCTCGCAGATCTCCTCGGGGATCTCCTCACAATCGCAGCACTCCTCGATCTCTTCGCAAGCGTTCTTCTTGCAGAGCTTGTCCTTGAGCACCTTGGTGAACAGGAAGTAAGCGCCGACAGCGGCAGCGGCAGCGCCGATGATGATGCCGAGGATCACGAAGATCTTCTCAGTATTCTTCTTTTTCTTGTGGAAGCAGAACATGAACAGAACCTCCTCTAAATTGATACGGGATACAGTAACCCATATACTTGTATATATTATAGCCTAAAATCGTGAACTCCGTATGAATATTTCGTGTCTTTTGAAATTTTTTATTCGAGGGATGGCGATTGACAGGAGCGCGGGGATGTGGTATAATAACGGTATAGACCGCCTTCCCGCGCGCATCGCAGGAGGGCGGAAAGGAGGCCTCCTATGGATATTCAGATACTTTATCAAGACCGCGACCTGCTCGTTTGCCGCAAGCCCGCAGGGATGCCGTCTCAGCCGGATCCGTCCGGCCAGCCGGATCTGCTGACGGCGCTCCGGGAGACATATACAACCGCCTCGCTGATCCATCGGTTGGACACGCCCACGGGCGGTGTGATGGTGTTCGGTCTTACGCCCAAGGCTACGGCGGCGCTGGGCGTCTTGGTGCAGGATCACGGGAGCTTTCGAAAAGAATACATAGCCGTCCTCTCTTCGCCACCTCCCGTGGAGGAGGGGGAGATGCGGGATTTCCTGTACCATGACAAGCGCGCGAACAAGGCCTACGTGACCGACGGGCGGCGCAAGGGAAGCAAGGAGGCCATACTGGATTATCGTGTGCTGAAGACAGCCGAGGACGGGCGTACCTTGGTAGCCGTCCGTCTCCATACGGGCAGAACCCATCAGATCCGCGTGCAGTTTGCCTCCCGCGGCCTTCCTT
>JAZQXS010000354.1:0-24373 GCA_045633025.1 Eubacteriales bacterium
CTCATCGAGGGCGTATTGGAGGCATCCTACCCGTCGTCCACCACCATGCTGGCTATGTGCGTCCTGCCCACCGCCGCAATGCAGCTCCATACCCGTATCCGGATTCGCGCGCTTCGCCGCGCCGTTGTAGCGGCCTTGGCCGCGCTGATGCTCTTCATGGTGGTGTGCCGCGTGATCTCCGGTGTACATTGGCTGACCGATATCATCGGCGGAGGCCTGTTCAGCGCGGGGATGGTGCTGGGATACGACGCGCTTGCCCGGGAGTGAGGGGAGCGTGCCTGCGGCGGTCAAAAACTTTCAAAACATAGTTTTATGTCCGTCCTTCGCGCCCCTTATCCGAACCAATCCTCGATGACCTCCAGAATGCGGAAACGGATCTTGTATTTGGTCTTGCCCGTCTCGGTGATGATGCCGTACTGATCCTTGGTAAGACCGACCTGGATGAAGGCGTCCTCGTTGTCCTCTTTGGCGGTGGCCGCCGACAGGCAGAGCGGCGGGAAGAGACAGCACCACCAGTTCTGGCCCTCTGCCTCGCCGATGCAGACCCGCAGGGACACGTACTGCCCCGCAGGAAAGGCGCAGGACTCGTAGGTGCGGGTGGGGTAGTCCTCCTCCCCCAGTTGTACTGTCACCGCGTAGGCGTAGCCCTCGGTGGCTACCACGGCCTCGGCGGCGGCCTCCAGCTCATGCAGATGGGCGTTCAAGATCTCCACGGCCTCGGCTTGCGTGGTGCATCCCGCCACCAGAGGGGACGTAACCTCCAGGACGGCGTCCCGCACCCGGAGCTTGAGGGCTTGATCCTCCGCGCTGTCCGAGTTGGCCAGCACGTGCAGACGAACCACGGTGTCGTAGACCTCCTGCTCCCCGTGGACGGGCAGAAAGCTGAGAGCCATCAGGATCACCAGCAGAATGACGATGGCAACGGAAAAACGGCTTTGCATAAGATAACCTCCCGATATGTGGTGTTCATGATGGCTATATCATGGACAGGTATCGGGAGGTTTATTCAAGGGATTTTATTTTTTTGAAAAGGGCTTGCCAAAAGTGGTTTCTTACAAGGATGGCATAAACCGGACAGCTTTTACGGTCTGTTTGGATGTATTTTGTTCTGTTCGTTAAATTGGAATTTGACGTTATAATTTCAGTACTGCAATCAATTCCTTCCCATCCATATCTCCTGTTTCCTCAAATCCGAAAGAATGGTACAGGTGTTTGGCAATATCATTTTCGGGTTCATATGACAGCCAACAGTACTCTGCTTTACCACAAGGCGATGAGTTTATGAAATCTAACGCCAAACTAAGTGCTTCTTTTCCATATCCCATGTTTTGGAATTTTCTGTCTATCATAAATCGCCAAAGATTATAATTACCAGAGGCTATTTGGGGGGCATCTTCCCAATAATCGTCTTTGTCAAAACCTATCATCAAAAAACCAATGGGAGTATCATCCTCATATATTCCAAAGGGATAGGCATAGCCATTTCCTGTTATTGCTGTATATGCTTCAATAATACTTACATCATTACTTGCAACAAAACCCTCTTGTTCTTTCGCTACTTTCAATTCGAGAATATCCCACACATTCTTTCCGTTAATTCTCTCTAATCGTAACATACTTTGCTCCTCACAAAATTCTTATTTATCGTTAGATGTGTTGTATCACCGAGCTGCAAGCAACGCGCGCATTGCGCCTCACAATGCGGAGATCAGCGCCTTGGCCACCATCTCCACTACGGCCTCGATGCCCTCATCGCAGGAGATGGAGCACCCGGCGGCCTTGATATGTCCGCCGCCCCCGAAGGAGGCGCAGATGGAGGATACGTCGACATGGCAGGAGGAGCGCATGGAGACGCGGTAGACCCCCTCGTCGGTGGGCTGGCGGATGGCGGCGGCTACCTGGACTCCTTGCAGGCCGCGGGCGACCTCCACCAGAGTATCCAGATGCTCGTCGGTGAGGCCGTGCTCTCTCTTGACCGACATGGGCATATCCACGATGCCGATTCTGCCGTCGGCAAAGAGACGCAGACGCTCAAAGCCCAGCTTTTCGGCCAGCAGGAGCTTGTGGGACTTGACTCCGAAGAGCCGATGGTTGATATCCGCCGCGTCAAAGCCCGCCGGAAGCAGCTCGGCGGCGGCCTTGTGGGCGGAGGAGGAGGCGTTGCTGTACCGGAAGCAGCCCGTATCCGAGCTGATGGCGGCGTAGAGCAGGCGATCTACTTCGGCGGGGATGGCGGCGATGCGCCCGCTCCGCAAAAGCTCTCGCGAGAGGCGGTAGATCAACTCGCCGGCCGAGGATGCGCTGCCGTCGATATAGCCGTCCGCGTACATTTCGCCCTTGGCGTGATGGTCGATCATGAGGTCGATACGTCCCTCCCAGCGGCTGTACTGCTCTCCCGCTTGGGCGGGGGAGGCTGTGTCCACCGTGATGATCTGGGCGGGGGTGAAGTCGGCGGGGATATTCGCGGCCTTGATGCTCGTCTGCTTATCTCCGGCCAGGAATTCCAGACGCTCGGGGAGCTCGTCGTCGCAGGCGCAGAGGGTGGCGCATCCCATGTCCTCCAGCAGCATCTTGAGAGCAAAGCCGGAGCCAACCGCGTCGCCGTCGGGGTGGCGGTGAAAGAGGATGAGGGTGTCCACGCCGTCCTTGATGCGAGCGGCGGCCTCGGGGAGGGTGAGGTGTTGGTAGTCCATGTGAATCGCTGTCCTTTCCTGCGGAATTGTAGCCGGTTTTGCGTAGCAAAATAGCCGCCGCTTTGGCGGCTAAAGCTACAAAACGCGAAATTTGAAAGATTGATCTTTCAAATTTCAGTCATCCTCGTCATCCAAAAGCTCGTCGAAGGCATCCTTCTCGGCCGTCTCGTCCTCGGGATGCTCGGCGTAGGTAAATCCGCTGATGATCTTCTCGATCTTGGCACCGTAGGCGATGGAGGTATCCTCCACGAAGGTCAGCTCGGGGGTGATGCGGAGATTGAGGTTCTTGGCGAGCTGGCCGCGGATATAGGGCGCGGAGGAATCCAGACCCTTCTTGACGGTCTTTTTGTCGCCCTGCATGTGGGAGTAGAAGATCTTGGCGTACTTCAGGTCGGGGGTGACCTCCACGCCGGTGACGCTGACGAAGGCCTCGCTGACGCGGGGATCCTTAACGGTGCGGATGATCTGCGCCGCTTCCTTGAACATTTCCTCGTTGATGCGGCTTTGACGGTATTTGGCCATGGTAATTCTCCTTTTTGGGGTGTTTTTGGGGGAAGGAAAAACTTCTTGGAAGAAGTTTTTCCTTCCCCCAAGCCCCCATCCTTTTCAAGAACTTTAAAATAGGGGTAAATATGGATCGTATGGGTTCAAGAATTTTCAAATAGGGAATGACGGGAGTTTATTTCTTATTTGAAAGTTCTTGAAAGGGGTCTGGGGGAAACTTCTTCCAAGAAGTTTCCCCCAGACGTTCTTCGCTCTCCGCGCTCTCTTACTGAGCAGCGTCCACGATTGCGGTGAACTTAGCGGCAACCAGGGAAGCGCCGCCGATGAGGCCGCCGTCCACGTTGGGCTTGGACAGAAGCTCGGCTGCGTTCTTCTCGTTCATGGAGCCACCGTACTGAACCACGGTCGCCTCGGCGATCTCAGCGCCGAACATCTCGGCCACAGCGGCACGGACATAGCCGTTGCCCTCGTCAGCCTGATCGGCGGTAGCGGTCACACCGGTACCGATGGCCCAAACGGGCTCGTAAGCGATGATGACGTTCTTCATCTGCTCTGCGGTCACGTTGGTCAGAGCCATCTTGGTCTGGAACTTGAGCAGGGTCTCGGTGTAGCCCAGCTCTCTCTGCTCCAGAGTCTCACCCACGCAAACGATGGCCTTCAGACCGGCGTTCAGAGCGGCCAGGGTGCGGAGGTTGACGGTCTGGTCGGTCTCGGCAAAGTACTGTCTTCTCTCGGAGTGACCGATGACCACGTACTCTACGCCTGCCTCGGTGAGCATCTCGGCAGAGATCTCGCCGGTGTATGCGCCGGAGGCCTTGAAGTGAACGTTCTCGGCACCGATCTTGATATTGGAGCCTGCGGTAGCCTCGATGGCGGCAGGAATGTCGATAGCGGGCACGCAGAGGACGATATCACAGTTGTCCTTGCCGGCCACGAGGGGCTTCATCTCCTCAATCAGCGCCTTGGCACCGTTGGGAGTCTTGTTCATCTTCCAGTTACCTGCAATTACGTATCTTCTCATGATAATATATCCTTTTGTGTGTATTTCTGTTTCGGAAAGTTTTAGGAAGTCCGGAAACCCTTTTTCAAAGGGGTTTCCGGTGGGGTTTGGGGCAAAGCCCCCAGAACCGTTCTTACTCCTTGTCCATCAGGCAAGCGATACCGGGAAGCTCGAGACCCTCGAGGAACTCCAGGGAAGCGCCGCCACCGGTGGAGATGTGGGTGATGCGGTCAGCGTAGCCGAGCTGCTCGCAAGCGGCGGCGGAGTCGCCACCACCGACGATGGAGATGCAATCGGACTCAGCCAGAGCCTCAGCCACGGAGATGGTACCCTTGGCCAGGGTGGGGTTCTCGAATACGCCCATAGGACCGTTCCAAACAACGGTCTTAGCGGACTTCACGGCGTCAGCGTAGAGAGCCATGGTAGCAGTACCGATATCCATACCCTCCTTGTCAGCGGGAATGGCGTTAGCGGCAACGACCTCGACGTCGATGGGAGCGTCGATGGGGTTGGGGAACTCGGCGGCAACGGTTACGTCAACGGGGAGCAGGAGCTTCACGCCGTTGGCCTCAGCCTTAGCCATCATCTCCTTGCAGTAGTCGATCTTGGACTCATCCAGCAGGGACTTACCAACCTCGTAGCCGCGAGCGGCCTGGAAGGTGTAAGCCATACCGCCACCGATGATGAGGGTATCGACCTTGCCCAGCAGGTTGTTGATGACGTTCAGCTTATCGGAGACCTTTGCGCCGCCCAGGATAGCCACAAAGGGACGCTCGGGGTTGGACAGAGCCTTACCCATGACGGAGATCTCCTTCTGGATCAGGTAGCCGCAAACAGCGGGCAGACCTGCGTGCTGAACCACGCCTGCGGTGGAGGCGTGAGCGCGGTGAGCGGTACCGAAAGCATCGTTGACGAACAGCTCTGCGAAGGAGGCCAGCTTCTTGGAAAACTCGGGATCGTTCTTGGACTCGCCGGCGGTGAAGCGGGTGTTCTGGAGCAGAACGATGTCACCGGGCTTCATAGCGGCGACCTTAGCCTGGGCATCCTCGCCCACGGTGTCGTTTGCGAATACGACGCCGCCGCCCAGCAGCTCGTTGAGCTTGTCAGCGACGACCTGGAGGGAGAACTTCTTGACGTCGCCCTTAGCCTTTTCCAGAGCGGCGGCGGTAGCGGCCTCCTGCTCCTCTGCGGGCAGCTTCTCGATCTTGGCGATCTCCTTCTTGTCCAGCTTCAGCTTAGCGTCGAACACATTGTGGGGCTTGCCCATGTGGGAGCACAGGATCACCATAGCGCCCTGATCTCTCAGGTACTTGATGGTGGGCAGGGCCTCAACGATACGCTTGTCACTGGTGATGACACCGTCCTTGAGGGGCACGTTGAAGTCGCAACGGACGAGAACCTTCTTGCCGGCAACAGCAACATCTTCAATGGTCTTCTTGTTGTAAGTCATGGATGTATCCACCTTTCTTTACGGCGCAACCGCCCTCGCAAAGCGAAAACGGAAGTCCAAATTTCTTTACCTTATACTATACCACATTTTCCAAGATTTATCAAGGGGGAATTGTAAAATTTTTTTTGAAATTGCGCGGAAATGGGGGAGAAGTTTGAAAGAGAAATCTTTCAAACGACGTTTTGTGGCTTTTGTCACCGAAACGGCGACAATTTTTCTCCGCAAAACCAGCCCCAATTCCGCAAGAAAGTTATGGTCATAAAAATGCAAAATGCAACGCGCGTCGCGCCAAAGGAATATTTTTTCGGGAAACCCGATTGACATTTTCCCGACATGTGGGTACAATACGGGTAGGGAAATATTTTTTCAATTTTCTTGGAAAAAATGAAACGATTTGGAAGATTCATCCGTCTATATAAGTGAAAGCGCTTTTAATTCGGAGGGAGGCGAGCGGGTTGGCAGAGCGGCACGGCGAGGAAAAGCGGCTGCTGCGGGATTTGAGCCGAGCCCTGGGCTTGGGGGACGCAGCGGCGCTGGACAGAGCCTTTGAGGCCATTTACCGTACCTACGTGCGGTCGGTGGCTCTTGTCTGCGCGCGCTTTTTACGGGAGGATGCCGACGTGCAGAGCGTGACCGATGACGTGTTCGTGGCCTTTTTTCAGAGAGCGGCCTCCCTCGACCTATGTGAGCTCGGCTCCCTCCGCGCCTACCTGACCGCTTCTGCTAAGAACGCCGCCCGGGATCATCTGCGGGCGCAGTGCCGACGGGAAGAATTCTGCGCGGATATGCCTTCTGCTTGGGATGCCGACGGGGAGACCGATCCCTTGTCCATGCTCCCCGACCCCGAAAGCGACGTGACCGCATCCCTCCGCTACACCGAGCTGACCCGCGACCTGCGCGCTACCGTGGGGGACGAGGCCGCCGAGATCATCCTGTCCCGCGCCGTCTGCGGGGAGAGCTTTCCCGCCATCGCCGCCCGCCTGGGCAAAAAAGAGAACACCGTGAAGACCCTGTACCACCGCGCCATTCAGAAATTCCGCCGAGAGAAAGGAGAACGCTGGCTATGAAGCGCAAAAAGACCCAAAGACCCACCCCCGAAGAAGCCTTCCGCCAAGCGGCCGAGTCCCGCCTCGGGCTGGATTTCGATTACAAGCAGATCCGAGATCGCCTGGACGTGGCCGAGATCGCCCGTCGGGCTGACCGCGCAGGAACAGTATCCCCGCGGGTGCCCATGCCCCGCCGCCGTCCTGCTGTGGCCGTTGTCGCGGCGACGCTGCTCCTGTGCGCCACCGTTGGCGCGAGCGGGATGATCATGGCGCGCTTGGCCAATCGCCCCAACCCGCCCGCGGTGACGAATCAAATCGAGGAGGAAACCACGGAGCCCTTTTCGGCCACAGCTCTGCCCGATCGACAGCCCACCCTCCGCAGGGACGATACCCTGACCTGGGGGGACGTGACCTATGTGCGAACTGACGTGACCCTCCCCGCTGATGTAGTGGAGCGCAGACTCGGAGAGGTGGGGGCTACCGAGACCGCCCTTCATGGGAATCAGGCCGAACGAGTCCAATACCACGAGATCACCGCCACCAAGCTGGCAGAGGGAACCGCGCTCTACGGCATTGAGAAGGAGGACAGCGGCCTTTGCATAGCGGTGCAGACCGAGGAGGGATATGTCCTCTATATGGTACCCGACGGAGACGGTCACGAGACAGAATAGCTTGAAATTACAACAGAAAGGATTACAGTTTATGCGTATGAATATGAAACCGTATCGACTCGGCCTGGCAGCCTTGACTGCCGTGAGCCTTTTGCTCGCTTCCTGCGAGATGGGAGATCCCGTCCTACCGCCATCCTTGGATACAGCCGATATTCCCGCGATGGCCGAAACACAGCCGCCTGAGACGGACGCGCCCGCCGAAACGGTCTCGCTTGCTGAGACAGACTTACCTACCGAGGGAGTCTCGGTCACGGAGGCGGTATTCCACCCCTCCCTGTCCTATGCGCGGGACGGCAGCCTGTTCCTCCGTGCCGAGCATATGACCCTGTCTGACCCTCACACCCAGCTTCCCTCGGCTCTGTGGGTGCACGACCTTGCGTCGTGGCAGAACCTCATGGGCGGCGCTTCGCAAGGGGATTTCACGGATGGGGCTTTGTCGGAGGCTCTGGCGGGGATGGATGAGGATTTCTTTGCTACCCATTCCCTCGTCCTGCTGGTCACCGAGGGGAGAAGCGGCTCTATCCGCTACCGCATCGACGGGGTGGATGCCTGCGACGGTAAGCTGTCGGTAGCTCTGACCGCTGAGGTGCCCCCGGCTGTGACGATGGACATTGTTCACTGGTGGGTGGTCATTCCCGTGGAGAAGGATATGTCCGAGCTTCCTGTGGAGATCGTTTCCCGTGACGACGGGCCGTCCCGCGAGGAGATGACGGTCACCTCCGACCCTGTCCTCAAGCCGAGGGATGAATAAGACCCGAGACCGCCCTGCGAGGGCGGTCTTTTCGACGGAGGAGACCGTCTTGACAAGCGCGTCGTTTCGTGCTATAATATCCTCGATATTTCCAAAATGTGAAAGGAGATTTTCCATGGACTTTCTCAAGCTCTGCGCCGACCGCTATTCGGTGCGTTCCTTTGCCGATACCTCCATTCCCGACGAGGTGCTGAACCAAATTCTGGAGGCGGGACGCCTGGCGCCCACGGCCATGAATTTTCAGCCCCAGCGTATCTTCGTCATTCGCTCGGAGGAGGCGCTGACCAAAATGAGAACCGTCAAGAAGTGCTACGGCTCGAATCTGGTGCTCATGGTCTGCGGCGACACCGAGGTTGCCTGCAACCGCCCCAAGGTGGATCACTGCATGGCCGAGATGGACTGCTCCATCGTCACCACCCAGATGATGCTGGCCGCCCACTCTCTGGGTGTCGGCTCCTGCTGGATCTGCGCCTTCGACGTCCCCGCTATGGCCAAGGTCTTTGACCTGCCCGAGAATCTGACTCCTTACGTCCTGCTGGCGCTGGGCTATCCGTCCGAGGATTGCCAACCCGGCCCCAGACACGCCGAGCGCCTCGCTCTGGAGGAGACCGTCACATACCTGTGACCGTCACGGTTCCGTAATATGCACAAAAAATCCCGCCGTCCACAGGACAGCGGGATTTTTTGCATATTGGATAAAAGTTCTTGGGATTCTTACACCCTTCTTTCCGAGAAGGGTGTAAGCGGGGTACAGGAGCGGAGCCCCTGTATGTATTTTTTTTGCCGAACTCACTCCACGCGGAAGGAGGTAGCCCACTCCATGATGTCTGCCTCGGCGCGAGCAAAGTCGTCGGCGAAGGTGCAGATGGTGAGGATCCAGAAGGCATCCTTGCCCTTGAAGGCAAAGGTGCGGTAGGCGTACTCGTCGCCATCCACCTCGGCGGTGTAGTCGAAGTAGCACAGGCCGTCGGCGTTGTATAGTTCGGAGCAGGTGGAGGTGTCGCCGTTCTGGCGCAGAGCCTCGCCGTAGGCCGTGAGGGTGTAGGAGCTCAGACCGGGGTAGTCGGCGAACTTCTCGCTGGAGATCATGACAAGGGCGTCGCGGCTCTCGTAGACGTGGACAGCGCCGTAGTCGGTGGAGGCGCCCTGCTCGAACTCGTTGGTCAGGGTAATGGAGTAGCCGTCCCGTTCAAAGGTCTCGGGGGAAGCGAAGGACAGGAGCCCGCTGCTGAACAGGCCGATGACAATACCGACCGCGAAGGCGGCAATCAGAATGATAATACCGATATTGCGGTTCTTACGGCGGTTGGCCAGGGCGCTTGCGTCGCTGTTGCCGTCGAAGCGGAAGGGGTTGCCGCTCATGGGGTTGTAGTGACACTTACCAGTCAGGGTCACGGGATCGATGCCGGCGGGGATGGGGTAGAACTCGTTGCAGTAGCCCTTGCTGATCTTGTCGGCGATGACGAATACCTTGGCGGCCTGTTCGGTGATCTCAAAGGATTGGGTCTCCCCGTTCTTGAGGGTGCCCAGTTGGCGGCAGGGGGTATCCAGAATGGTCATTTCGGGGGCTTCGTAGTCTTCGATATAGACCTTGAGCTTGCTGGCGCAACCCACGAAGGTCTTGTTTCGGGTAATGGTGAGCGTTCTCATAGACGTTCCTCTCTTTCATAAGATATGCTTGGAATGTAGCACCATTATAACATAGCGGGATTCTGTTTGTCAATAGAAAGTCGATAAGTCGTTCTGCGAAAAAACAACCAAAATAAATGTGAAAATTTTGTGAATCTTTGCACCTTCCACTTGCATTTTTTCTAAAATTATGTCATAATAAATAGTAATTCTGCACGAAAGGAATTCCTGAAATGACCCTCGTTGTTTGTTTAGATGACCGCTTGGGCATGATGTTCAACCGCCGCCGTCAAAGCCGTGACCGCGTGCTGATCGCTGAACTCATGACTCATATCGGAAATCGCCGTCTGATTGTCAGCCCCTATTCCGCGCCCCTGTTTCCCGTCGATGCCCCCAACGTCTCGACCGCCGAAAACCCTTGGGACGAGGCCTTGGAGGATGATTTCGTTTTTGCGGAGGACATCGACCCCCTCGCGGCTTGGGAGCGCCTGAGCGGGGTGGTGATCTACCGTTGGAACCGCGCGTATCCCGCCGATAAGCATTTCAAGGGAGATCTGTCGGGCTTCCGTCTGTGCGAAACCTATGAGTTCGCGGGCTCGTCCCACGACAAGATTACCAAGGAGGTATGGAAATTATGATGAACCTTTTCAAACGTAAGCTCACGGCCGCGCTGGCGCTTTTGCTGATCGCCTGCTCCCTGCTGACGGCCTGTGACTTGGGCGGGCTGCCCGGTCTCACCGGAGAGCAACAGACCCAAGCGTCAACTGCCATTGACACCGCCCCCGTAGTGGGCCCCGATACGGGCGCTGACCCCGAGCGGGGAACCGTAGCCGACGGCGAGCAGACCCTCGCACCCTCGGATTCCGCCCTGGAGGTGCCCGCGCTGACCATGCCCGCGTTCACGCCGGCCGACGCGCCCGCCTTCGCAGGCAACCCCTTCGCCGCGATCAACGGCAACGTCCCCTTCTTCGCCACCAACCAGATCACCGCCGAGTCCTATGAGTATTACAGCCCTCTGGACGATCTGGGACGTTGCGGGATCACCGTGGCCTCCGTTGGTCAGGACATGATGCCCACCGAGGATCGCGAGAGCATCAGCTCGGTCAAGCCCTCGGGCTGGCAGTCGGTCAAGTACGACGCAAGCCTCGTCAGCGGCGGCTATCTCTACAACCGCGCCCACCTCATCGGCTTCCAGCTCTGCGGTGAGAACGCCAACGAGCTCAACCTCATTACCGGTACCCGCTACTTGAACATCGACGGTATGCTCCCCTTTGAGAACATGGTAGCCGACTACGTCAAGGAGACCGGCAACCACGTGCTCTACCGCGTGACCCCCATCTACAACGGGGATGATCTGGTCGCCGAGGGCGTGCTGATGGAGGGATGGTCGGTGGAGGACAACGGCGAGGGCATCTGCTTCTGCGTGTACGCCTACAACGTCCAGCCCGGTATCACCATTGACTACGCCACCGGTCTGAGCCGCCTCTCCGACGAGCCTTGGGAGACTCAGGCGCCCGTGGAGAAGGACTACGTCCTCAATACCAAGACCAAGAAGTTCCACAATACATGGTGCGGCTCGGTCGCCGACATGAGCGAGGCCAACAAGGATGAGTTCTTCGGCTATCGCGCCGATCTGATCGCGCAGGGCTATCTGGCCTGCGGGTCTTGTAATCCTTAAGGGAAACGGGAGAACCGCCGAGTAAGCTCGGCCGGGCTCTGCCCTTGACTCCAAGAGCTTCAAATAAGGGATCGCTCTTGACGATGCGCTCCCCGCTCCCATATTCTGAAAGGAAGTATACGTTATGTCTGTTCGTGTCATACCCGTGACCCCCGAAACGGCTCGTGCCGCCGTCGCCATTTGGAATCAGGTGGTGGAGGATGGCGTGGCCTTCCCACAGACCAAGCCTTTGACGGACGAGGAGGGAATTGCCTTCTTCGCCGAGCAGACCTTGACCGCCGTGGCGGTGGATGACGGGGACGGCGAGGTGCTGGGAATGTACATTCTGCATCCCAACAACATAGGCCGTTGCGGGCACATTGCCAACGCCAGCTATGCCGTGGCGCGTCACGCCCGCGGCCGCGGCGTTGGGGAGGCGCTGGTGCGGGACAGCCTGCGGACGGCCAAGGAATTCGGCTTTGGCGTCATGCAGTTCAACGCTGTGGTCGCCACCAATCACGTGGCGCTCCACCTCTACGAAAAGGTGGGCTTTACCCGCCTCGGCACCATCCCCAAGGGCTTCCGTCTCCCCGACGGGAGCTTTGCGGATATCGTGCCTCATTACTATGAGTTGTAATGGATACGTAAAAAAGGGAGTGCCCTCGCTTGTGCGGGGGTACTCCCTTTATATAATGAGCGTATGCGCGGCGACCATGACCAGGCCGTACAGGATTTGACTTGCGATCGGGGCGAAGGTCAGAATACGGAAGGTGATTAGGTTTTTTCGACGTTGGGGGCAGGTTTTGTGCCGGTGGGCGATCACCCAACCCACGATGCCCAGCGCGGTGCAAAACAGATTGATGCCCAGCAGGAGCAGCGCCGACAGGAAGAAGTACAGCCCCATACCGCTGAAATACCCCTCGTCGCCCAGGTGGGCGACGTCGAATAAACGGCCTTCCACCAGACGGTATGAGAAGAACAGAAGAGGCGTGGCGATCAGGACGGGGAGGATGATCTTCAGACACAGTAATACGATATCACATAGCTTTTCTCGTTTCATAAGGCGGATTCTCCCGGGTATTCGTTTGTATTAGCGATTACCGCGCCAGATTCACCACCACGCCGAACAGCCATAAAACCACCGCCGCGATGCCTGCGGGGGAAGCGAAGGCGGAAAGCACGGCCTTCGGCCACGCTTTGGCGGGGAGACGGTTGAGGCCGGGGGTGGAAATATCGTCGGGATTCGCCAGCAGGTCAACGCGGGCGCGGCGGCGGAGGATACGCGCCACCTCCCCGCAGAAGAAGGCCGAGGACAGAAGGAACAGGGCGATGAGAAGCACCACCAGAAGCCCGATGCTGCCGGTACTCTTGCAGTAGCCCGACAGACCCGCCTGCACGAAGATGCCGAACAGATTGTAGCAGAGGTGAACCAGCATGGGGGCGATGGAGGAGCGGGTGACGTACATGAGCAGGGAAAGGAGCATGCCTGCGAACAGGTAGACGGGGAGGGCGGTCAGATCGAAGTGCAAAAACGAAAAGAACAGCGCGCTGACCGCAGAGGCGTAGAGGATGCCGTGTTTTTCGTGCTCAGCGCAGATGATACCGCGAAAGACCAGCTCCTCGCAGAAGGCGGGAAGCAGACCGTAGGCCAGCATCAGACGGAGAGAGGCGCCTACCGAGCCGTCGTTGACCGAAGCGAAGGTGTCATACAGGGTGAAGGAGGGCTGGGAGAACATCATTCCGCAGAGCATACCCAGCAGGGTGCACCCGCAGATGAGCATGAGGGAGGCCGAGAGCAGGAGAAACAGATGGGACAGCTTGAGCCCGCCCAGACGGAGGGATTTCATGAAATCCCGGGGCTTCAGACGTATGTAGAGGTAGGCGGGGATGGGGAAGATCATGAGCTGGAGCAAGATGATGGAGAGGTATTCGCTCTCGCGGGAGAGAAACGCCGAGTCAATGAGACGCGACAGAAGCAGGAGCGCGTAAATGGCCAGCACCAGCAGGGTCGCCGAATTGGAAACGGCGTATCGGCCCTGCAGAAAATGCCGCTGCTTGGGCGACAGGCGTGACAAAAATGATTGCTTGGATTGCGCCGAGGGGTAATCCGCCTCGGGCGCGGTGTTTTTGGGCTCAGATTCCATGGGTTACGGTCATCCTCCTTTCGTCGATCACATAATCTACGGGAATATCGTAAGGCTCGCGGGGGAGAAGAGGGGCGCGACAAGCCTCAAAGACCAACCCGACCGCCGTTTTCGCGATCCCTTCGGCTTGCAGGGCGGCCAGAAAGCGGTCATAGTATCCGCCGCCGTAGCCGATGCGATACCCGTCGTCGTCGAACGCCAAGCCGGGCACCAGGATCAGGGCGCCCGCAAAATCAGAGGTGGTGAGGGCGGGGCAGGTGTCGGGCGGCTCGGCTATCCCGAAGCGGGCGGGCGCCAGGGCGTCGGGAGTCAATCCCTCCGCGCCGCGGAAGATCATTCGCCCTTCCTTGGCATCGGTGACCGTAACGGGGAGGGCGTAGCGCTTGCCCTCGGCGGCCGCCCGCGCCCAGACGGGAAGCATGTCGAGCTCGCTTTTCGTGGACATATACCCGCAGATCAGGGGCGCATCCCGCCATGCGGGCAGGGCGAAGAGCTGATCCCGGATCGAGGCCTCCGCGCGGGCGCGTTCGGCGGGAGACAGTCCCCCCCGAAGCGCCGCAAAGTGGCGGCGCAGAGCGCCTTTTTCGGATGGGATCATGATTGGCAAAGGCATCACAGGGATTGAATGGCCTTGCGGATCTCGCCGGCCTTTTCGGGAGAGACCAGCGCGCTGACGATCTCCAGGCCGAACTCCTGGGCAACGCCCATGCCGGCGGCGGTGATGGTCTTCCCATCGCGGATGACCTTGCCTCCGGTCATAGCGCCCTCCAGGTAGGACTCAAAGCCGGGGTAGCAGGTGGCGCGCTTGCCCTTCAGATACCCGCGCTTGCCCAACACCAGCGGGGCGGCGCAGATGGCGCAGAGGTAGGCGTCCTGTTCGCAAGCCAGCTTCAGAGCGGCGTCCACGACGGGGGAGGCGTCCAGATTGGTGGTGCCGGGCATACCGCCGGGGAGAATGACTGCCTCGACGGGCTCGGAATCCTGCCCCGACAGGGCGTAGCGGGCAAATGCCTCGGCACTCATGTCGGCCAGGACGGTGATGCTGTGGGAGCCGATAACGGCGTGCTCGTGGGCGGGCTCGTTGATGGCTACGGTGGTGACGGACAGCCCCGCGCGGCGGAGGAGATCCAGAGGCGCCAGCGCCTCCACTTCTTCGAATCCGGGAGCAAGGAACATATAGATCATGGCAGAAACCTCCAAAAGATTGATGGAATCATTATACCACGGAAGCTGTCCTGCTGTCAAGGGCTTTTTCCATCTGTGTCAAAATTATCGGGGTTGGTGCGGCTTGAGCGAGGCGGAGTGGGATCGGCGGCCTCTCTGCGCGAGAAGTCCCGGCAAGCCCGTTACCACCAGCATACCGCCAAAGAGCTTTCGAATGACCGACGCATCCAGGACGCGAACCAGAAGACATCCCGCGAGAGCCCCCGGAACAGCGCAGGCCAGCAGGAACAGAACCACGCGCCCGGGGATCCTGCGCGCGCGGATATGAAGGAGCAGGGCGGAGCCGGCCGACAGGAGAAAGAACAGGAGGTTGAGCGCCTGCGCCTCCTGCTGGGGATATCCGGCGATCAGCGTCAGGTAGAGAATGAACAGCCCTGCGCTGCCAATGCCCATCCCCGACAGGATCGCGGCCGCAAAGGCCGCCAGAAGAGTGAAAACGGTCATCATAGGCGCACCTCACAGGAGCATTCTGAACCCGGCCAACACCACTACGGCGGCGAAGATCCGCTTGATGCCGTCGTTGGACAGGCGCGACAGGAGCTTGGCGCCGATCAGACCGCCCGCCGCGGCGGGGATCACGAGCGCCAAAAGCAGGGTGGGGGAGGGACGGATCCCGCCGACCCAGTAGAAGATTCCCGACACGGCCGATACGGGAATCATGACCGACAGGGCGGTGGCCAGCGTGTCGCGGCGGTCATGGTCAAGCCCCAGCGCGCGGGACGGCGGATAGAGGCGGGTCGGGGGTGTCAGCCGAGGCAGAGCGGCCACCAGCAGAATGCCGCCTGCGGCGCCCAGGAGACCGTTGAGGAGCCCTGCGCCAAAACCGATCAGAGCGCAGAGAACCCAGGCGAGCGTGTCGCGGCGGGAGCTTTGGGATGGGTGCATCATTCCGAAATACCTCCAAGGAAATGGTTGAGGGAGGGAGAAAACGGTGAAAAAGCAAAGAAACTTACAAAAATCCCTTGTTTTTTTGGCTCTTTTGTGTTATAATAATATGAATAGTTCTTTTTACAACCGTGATGAATGCAGAACTGTTTTGATACGTTACATAGTTTTCTCCCGAGGGAGAAAGCATATCCCAAGAAAAAATTTCAAATGGAGACTGATATGGCCGAAACACAGAACCGAAAAAAGAAAACAACCGCCGGGGGCGGCAGCTCCCCTAAAAATACGCCTCAGACCCGCTCGGGTACAAGGCAGGTCACCGCATCCTCGAAGGCTCCTGCTTCTCAAAAGGGAAAGTCCGCTAAGGGAAACGGAGTCCAGATGGAGGCGAAGGTAAAGCGGAAGAGTGAGTTTGCCCTGCAATTTGTACCCTACATACTGGCCGCGGTGGTCATATTCCTGGGAGCCTGCTTCATTCTGGATGCCATTGGCGGCGCCCTGACGCCGGACGAGCATCTCATGGGCTTCGTTGGCTTCTACGTTTGCCGGGTGCTTTTCGGAGGCTTCGGCTGGACGGCCTACACCATCCCCTTCCTGCTCATTAACCTGATCGTTTTCTGGAAGCGCAATTACCTGGACGGCCGCATTCCCGCCAAGGCCATCCTGTCGGCGGTGACCCTTATATTCATGGCGGCGGTCACCCATGTGGCGGCCTGCTCCGTGAATGACTCTCTGGCCGCGGGGATCGATCTGCTCGAGTTGTACGACACGGGCGCTCTTTTGCAGAGCGGCGGTGTTATCGGCGGTCTGCTGGGGTATCTTCTGTATCTGGCTCTGCGACTCCCCGGTACGATCATTCTGGCCGTGCTGGTCTTCCCGCTTTTAATTATGTATCTGATCGGAGTGGCGCCCTCGGTGGTGTTCGGTAAGGTGGGCGGCGCCATCAAGAACCAGTGGAAGCGCTCCGCTGAGAAGCGCGCTGTTCGCCGCATGGAGCGTGAGCTGGAGGAAATGGAGGCGGAGCAAAGCCCCGACGCGGATGAATTCGACGAGGAGCTCGAGGAAGAGTCCTCCAAGGATATCTCCGAGGATGCGGAGGCGCGCCGCGAGACGGAGCGGAGAGCCGAGCAGGACAAGTACCGCGAGCGCCGCGCCAAGGCGCATGACCGAGCTGATCGGGAGCGCGCAGGAAAAGCCGACGCGCCCGCCGTGGCGGAGGGAATCCCGGATCCTTCTGCCGAAACCGAAGCCGACAGAGGAGAGAACATCGTGGTCAACCCCCGTACCGGTGAGGTGCTGGGAACCGAAAAGGGACGGGAGGGTAAGGAAAAATCCGGCCGCGACAAGAAGAATCGAACCGCGCCCGCGGAGCCTGTCCCGGAGGAGCCGTCGGTTCTGCCGCTCTTTGATACGCAGACCGCTGTGTCTGCCTCGGAGGAAGAACCGGACGATGAGCCTCCCTTCGATGTGGAGCCCGAATACGTGCAGCTTACCGCCGCTTCGGCGCTGGATGAGCTTGACGAGGACGGGGACACCGAGCCCGATACCATGGAGGTCGGGTATGAGGATGATTTTGAGCCCGAAGAAACGGCCTCGGGCGTTCGCTATGAGGTGGTGACCGACAACGGCGCACCCTCCGCCAAGAGCGCCGACGGCAGAAAGCCCGATCCCTACGCTACGGTGCGTATTCTCAAGAGCGAGACCGCCGCCGTAGCGGAAGCGGGACTCTCCGAGGAGGAGGTCGTCATTTCCTCGGCGCAAACCTCCGAGGAGGGCGCAGAGGGCGAGGAGGATGCGCCTCCCCGCGAGTACGTGTTCCCGCCCATCGATCTGCTGACCAAGGGAAGTAGCCGCTACGAGGCCAATGAGGCTGAGATCGCCGAGAACACGCAGGCGCTCCGCGAGGTGCTGGAGAGCTTCCGCATCGGCGTCAAGGAGATCTCCTGCTCCTGCGGCCCCACCATCACCCGCTTTGAGGTCAAGCCCGATTCGGGTGTCCGCGTTCGCTCCATCGCCAACCTGGTGGACGATATCGCCATGGGTCTGGCTAAGGCGGGCGTGCGTATCGAGGCGCCCATCCCCGGCAAGGCCGCCGTGGGCATCGAGGTGCCCAACGCCGACCCCGCCACCGTGTACTTCCGCAACATCCTGGAAACCCCCGAGTTCCGTAACCATAAGAGCCGCATCGCCGCCTGCCTGGGCGCTGACGTGGCGGGTCGCCCTGTGATCCTGGACATCAACAAGATGCCCCACCTGCTTGTGGCGGGTACCACGGGCTCGGGTAAGTCGGTTTGCATCAACTCCATCATTATGAGTATCCTCTACAAGGCCAAGCCTGACGAGGTCAAGCTCATTCTGATCGACCCCAAGAAGGTAGAGTTCGCGGTGTACCGCGACCTGCCCCACCTGTACTGCCCCATCATCAGCGATCCTAAGAAGGCCGCGGGCGCCCTCAATTCGGCGGTCAACGAGATGGAACGCCGCTTCGAGCTGATCGAAGAGGTGGGAGTACGAAACATCGCGGGCTATAACGAGGTCACCGCAGACGATCCCGCCCGCCCGTATATGCCCCAAATGGTCATCATCATCGACGAGCTGGCTGACCTCATGATGACCGCCTCCAACGAGGTGGAGACGGCTATTTGCCGTCTGGCGCAGAAGGCGAGAGCCGCGGGTATGCACCTCATCCTGGGTACCCAGCGTCCCTCTACCGACGTCATCACGGGCCTGATCAAGGCCAACGTGCCCTCCCGTATCGCCTTTACCGTTACCCAGTCGGTGGACTCCCGTATCATTATCGACTCGGTGGGCGCGGAAAAGCTCATCGGACGAGGCGATATGCTCTACTCTCCCGTGGGAACCACCAAGCCTCTGCGTGTGCAGGGTACCTTCGTCAGCGACGGCGAGGTGGAGCGGGTGGTCACCTTCCTGCGCGAGAACAACGAGCGGGGTGAATTCGACGAATCCTTCACCCGTCAGATCGAGATCGAGGCCGCCAAATGCGCCGCCGGCAAGAAGAAGGGCGGCGATCAGCCCGTGGATATCGACGAGGTCAGCTTCAGCGGCGGAGGCGGCGCTCCCGCCGGCCGTAAGGACAACGAGGATCCCAAGTTCTGGGAGGCCTTGGAGGTGGCCGCAGGGAAGGACAAGATCGGTACCTCCGCTCTCCAACGCGCGCTGAATCTGGGCTACGGCCGCGCCGCTAAGATTATCGACCGCATGGAAGAGCTGGGGCTGGTCGGCCCTGACCCCGGTACCAAGCAGGGACGCAAGGTGCTGTTCTCCAAGCAGGACTATCTGGAGTTCCGCGCCAACGGCCTGCCCACCGGTGGGAACGCCGGCGGCGGTGGCGGCGACGAGGATTCTCTCTCCGAGGGAGATTTCGACGAGCTGTAATGCGGAATCTTCAATCAAAATCTTAAAAGCGAATCCGCCCCCACGTTTCCCCAACCACCCAGTGGAGAGGGATCCACGGTGCAAGCGCAAATCCCAATGTCAAACAGTAAGTCAAAACCACAAATAATATATTTTTGAAAGTTTTGGGGATTCTTAAGGGACTTTTTTGCACTGCTTGCAGTGCGAGTCCCTTAAGCTGCCGGAGGCACGCTCCTATTCAATGTGTTGTCAAGGATTCGTATAAGACCGGCATTCCAATATCAAAACCGAGGGATTTCCCGGATTTTTTCGGGTTCCCTCGGTTTTTTTTCAAAATATTTAATCCATGTTCATATTCATAAGGTATAATAAAAGGTATGCTGGGAAGGGAGGTTCACGCTATGAATGAAATATACGATGTGGCGATCGTGGGTGGCGGCCCCGCAGGAGCCATGCTGGCGCGGGAGCTCTCTCATCTCATGCCGACGCTGCGGTTGCTTTTGGTGGACGCGCAAACACCGAAAAATCCCAAGGTCTGCGGCGGTTTGTTGGCTCCCGATGCGCAAAAAATGTTCGCTAAGCTGGGACTTACCCTCCCCAAGGCGATCCTGGCCGATCCTCAGATCTTCGACGTGGAGACCATTGATCTGCGCCGCGGCCTTGTGCGCTACTACCAGCGCCACTACTTGAATATGGATCGATACGCCTTTGACCGCTGGCTGATCTCCCTGATCCCGCCCACGGCGGAGGTGTACGCGGGACGCTGTACGGAGGCTTGCCGCGACGGGGAGAATTTCCTTCTGACCCTTTCCGCCGACGGTGCGCGCAGACAGGTGAGAGCGCGCTATCTGGTGGGGGCTGACGGCGCTCATTCCATGGTTCGCAGGACTTTTTGCAGGAATCGCATCAAAAAATACGTGACGATCCAGCAGACCTTCGCCTGCGAGTATCTTCCGCTCCCGCCGTATTCCTGTATTTTTGATCCCGATACCAGCGATAGCTGTTCATGGACGATCCGAAAGGACGGCACGCTCCTGTATGGCGGCGCGTTTGAGGCCGCTCATTGCCGCGAGCGCTTCGAGGCGCAGAAGACGCGGCTGGAGGATTTTTTGGGCATCCGCTTCGGAGAGCCCCTCAAAACCGAAGCCTGTCAGGTCACCAGCCCCCGTCGGGCGCGGGATCTCTGCAACGGCGAGGGACGTGTGATGCTGGTGGGGGAGGCGGCCGGATTCATCAGCGCCAGCTCCTTCGAGGGCATCAGCAGCGCGGTGTACAGCGCCCGCCTTCTGGCCGAGGCCTTTGCCGAAGGGGTAGACGGCGATCGTGTGCTCCCCATCTATCGGCGCAAGACCCGCGCTCTGCGGCGAAAGCTCTTCGGAAAGATCCACAAGCGTAGGATCCTTTGCTCCCCGACCCTGCGCGCCTGTATCATGTACAGCGGGGCGCAGAGCATGAAGAAGTTTGAACGGTAGTATGCGGGGGTTCCCCGCTCTACCATAACGAATCAATAAGGAGGGGATTGTATGTATCCCTATGAAATTCTGTTTGGAATGGATCTGTATTCCATTCTGATCTCGGTGGGCGTAATCGTATGTATGATTTTTATACGGTTGCAGGCCGATTGGCGGGGATTGCGCGCCAGGCTGCAAAACCTGGTGCTGTTCAACACCATCGCCGCCGTTGTGCTGGGGTACGGCTTTGCCGTACTGTTCCAGGCCTTCTACAATTACATGGCCAAGGGCGTATTCGAGCTGACCAAGGGGACGGGCTCCACCTTTTACGGCGGTCTGATCGGCGGAACGGCCATGTTCATCCTCATTTATTTCGCCGCAGGGCATTTCCTGCTCCCTGACGGCTACCACATCCGCCATTTCCGTACTGTCTCCGACCTGGCGCCCGCTGCCATCACCGTGGCGCACGGCTTTGGACGGCTGGGATGTCTGATGGCGGGGTGTTGCTACGGCGCTAAGTGCGACGCGTGGTACGGCATTGAAATGGTGCGCCTGGGGTATAAGGTGGTGCCGGTTCAGCTCTTTGAGGCGATCTTCCTGTTTGCCCTATCCGCCGTGCTGTTGCTCCTGTTCAAAAAGGGAAAACGGTACCAGATGCCCACCTACATGATGGTGTACGCCTGCTGGCGCTTTGTCGCCGAGCTGATGAGAAATGACTACCGCGGCGCCACCGTTGTGGACTTCCTGACCCCCTCTCAATTGATCTCGGTTCTGCTCTTGACGGGCGGCGCGGTTCTGCTGGCTCTTGAGCTGTGGATTGACCGTCGATCGCTCGACCGTCGATCGCTCGACCGTCGAGCGCTCGAACGTCGAGCAATCGACCGTCGAAAGAACCATTCCGCAGACACGGAGGAGCACCCATGAGTCACACATCCTCCCGCCGCCGCTACCTGCCCCGAAAGGTATGCCTGGCCATCATCCTGCTGGCCATCCCTCTCCTGCTTTGGTTGGAGTTTGCTCGCCCCGTTTTTTCGGATGACCCCGTGCTGGCTCCGCTGATCAGCATGACCTTAACCCGCGGTGTAGGCGCGCTGGTGTTTCTGGCGCTCCTGCTCAACGAGGGATTTCGGGTTCTGAATCCCCTCCAAAAGCCCTTCGCGCGCTCGATGCTCTTTGCGCTCCCGCCGTTTCTGGTGGTGGTCAACAATCTGCCCATCCTGTCGCTGATGTGGAGGGATGCCTATCTGATCCATACCTCGCCTGTCTACTGGATCTGGTTTTCCTTGGAATGCCTGGCTATCGGTCTGTTTGAGGAGCTGGCCTTTCGCGGAGTGATCCTGCTCCTGTTCGCCGAGAAGCGGCGCGCCACCCGCAAGGGGCTGTTCTGGAGCTTGATCCTCACGTCAGCGGTGTTCGGCGCGGTGCACCTGTTCAACGTCCTTTTGGGCGCGGGTATCGGCGGTGTGATCCTGCAGATCGGGTACTCCTTCCTCATCGGAGCCATGTGCTCGGTGGTGTTGCTCAAGACCCGGAATATTTGGCTGTGCGTCCTGCTTCACGCAGTCTACGATTTCTGCGGTACGCTGGTGCCCACGCTGGGCGGAGGCTCCTTCTGGGATACGCCTACCGTCGTATTCACGGCGCTGCTGGCGGTAGCCACCACCGCCTACCTGGTGTACAGCTTCTTCACCCTTGACCTTGCCCGGGTGGAGGAAATTTATACGGAAAACAAAAACGATATAACGAAAGAAACGGAGTAGCTTATGAACGGACAAGAGAGAAGGGAAGCCATTATTGCGCGTCTGCGGGACGGTACGAGTCCCATCAGCGCCAAGGTTCTGGCGGATGAATACGCTGTAACGCGGCAGATCATCGTGGCGGATATCGCCCTTTTGCGCGCCGCAGGGTATCGCATTACGGCGGTCAGCCGCGGCTATTTGCTGGAGACCTCGGCCGACGGTTCGGTGAGGCATATCGCGGTCAAGCACGGCAAGGATGAGGTGGAGGACGAGTTCTATACCATTGTGGACAACGGAGGTCGCGTGTTGGACGTGGCCATCGAGCACGCGGTGTACGGGCGTATCTCGGCGGAGCTGAATATCGCCTCCCGCTACGATGCGGATCGCTTCGTCGATCGCATCAACGAAACGGGAACCAATCCCCTCTCCCTTCTGACCGAGGGACTGCATACCCATGCCATCACCGTTCCGGACGAAGATGCGTTTGCCCGCATCACCGCGCGCTTGGCCGAGCTGGGCATCCTCATTGACGCGACGTGACAAGACCGCAAAAAAAAGAATCTCCCGCTGAGATACCTCGGCGGGAGATTCTTTTGGGGGAGGCGGATTACTGCCCCATGTCTTCAACCAGATCGGCCAGCTTTTCGTTAATGTCCTTGGCATCCTTTTTGATGGTTTTTTCCCACCCCTTGACAGTGGACGCGATGGTGTTGGAGGTGCCGGTCAGCATACCGCGCAGGCTGTCACGGGTAACCACGTTCAGCATGTTGCAGCAGGTGGAGGAGAAGTCAAAGTACAGGGAATCGAAGATGAGATCCAGAATCTCCTTGGACTGGGGATCCTGCATGTAGCGCTCGGACAGCGCGGTGTCGTAGTAGGCGGGACGAACCAGCTTCTGGCTGTGGTAAGCCATGTTATCCAGAACGGCGGCGCACATTTCCTGACGGTCAGGGTCACCGACGACCGAGGAGATACCGAAGCAGGTTACCTGATCCTGCACGTAGGAGCCGTAATCCTTCTGGTTGGTATCGAACTTGGGCATGGGGGCGAGGCCGTAAGACAGGGGAGCCAGCATCTCATAGTTCATCTCCATTTGCACGAACAGGGAGGTGGCCATCAGGGCGTTTTCCTTGGCGAAGTGGGTGATGATCTGCGGTGTGGTGGTGTTGTCCTCGCCATCGCCTTGGTAGGCATAGGTGGAGGCGTCGTTGTAGAGGAGCTGAAGCTTGTCGCACACGTCGGACAGCTTCTCCTTGGCCTCGGAGTTGAACATGATGTCCTTGGTGTCGGGATCCTTCACGATCAGGTAGGTCTGGGTGGCTACCATGTAGGGGTCAACCGATACGCAGTTGCCGGTGACGAAGCCGAAGAAGTCGCCCTCGGTAACCGTGCCGCTGCCGTCCTTGTCAATGTAGTGATCCTTGGAGAGGGAGTACTGCTTGTCCAGCGTCCACTCGCCGTTCATGACGGTGTCGTAGAGGTCGTCCAGATGGTTGTCCACGAACAGCTTCTTGTTATACAGGGTCAGGTAGGTCTTACGGAACAGGGAGATGGAGAGGGCGCCCGTCGCCAAAAACTGCATTTCATTCTCGGTGAAGGTGACCATGTCGTTGTAGCCCTGCGTCCAGTAGTGCTTATCCAGGTTGATGTTATCGAGCTGGTTCAGGTCGAGGAACTTGCCCTCGATTGTGCCGCCCACGGTGGTGTAGGTGTAGTTGGAAACAAGATCGAAATCGCCAAGACCGCTCTGGATGTCGCGGGTCAAGTCGCCCATCACGTCCTCGGATTCGTTGTACTTCATCTTGACGTTGATATGATCCTCTACGGCGATATTACGCTCGTAGACCGAGTCGGCAACCAGGTTGTTGGTCAGTCTCTCGGAGTAGATCTCGCTGGTGAAGTTGGTGTCCTTGGGGTAGATGATGGAAACGGTTGCTTTCTTGAAGTCCAGGTCGGAGGGAAGATCCCAGGAGTAATTGGGGTCGTCGGTTTCGGCGTTGACGTCGCCGGAGTCGGCGGATTTCTTGGTCTCCTCGCCCGGATCGTTGGTGGTGGCGCAGGCTACCGTGCTCGTCAGCATCAGACCGGCCAGGAGCAGGCATAACAGCTTTTTCATAAACAGCATTCTCCTTAAAAAATATTTACCTTATTATT